>NZ_WFVX01000022.1:0-3712 GCF_015491435.1 Thermosulfurimonas sp. | reverse complement strand
CATCTCAAAGACCCCGATCTCATCCACCGGCCCGAAACGATTCTTGACCGCCCGCAGGAGGCGATAGGGACCGGAGCGTTCCCCCTCAAAGTAAAGCACCACATCGACCAGGTGTTCCAGTACCCGGGGTCCGGCCAGCGCCCCCTCCTTGGTTACGTGCCCCACGATGAAGACCGCGGTGTCCCTTTCCTTGGCCCAGCGCAGGAGTCGGGCCGCGGCTTCCCGCACCTGGGAAACCGAACCCGGAGCCGAGGATAGCTCCGGGAGATAAACGGTCTGGATGGAATCCACGATCAGGACCCGGGGCGGTTCCTCCCCCAGGGTTTCCAGCACCGCGGAGAGATCGTTCTCCACCACCAGCTCCAGTTCCCCGGGCACGGAGAGCCTTTCGGCTCGCAGACGCACCTGGGCCGCGGATTCCTCGGCGGAGAGATAGACCACCCGCCAGCCCCGGCGCACATACTCCCGGGCCACCTGAAGGAGAAGGGTGGATTTTCCTATCCCGGGGTCCCCGCCGATCAGGACCAGGGAGGCCGGAACCAGCCCCCCACCCAACACCCGATCCAGTTCGGAGATTCCCGAGGGATACCGCTGAACCCGGGTGCTGGCCACTTCCGCCAACTTAAGGATTTGAGCCCGGCGAGAGGACTTCCTGCGGACCTTATCCGGGGCCGGCTCCTCTATCAGGGTATCCCAGGCCCCGCATCCCGGACACCGCCCCAGCCACTTCACGGAACGATAACCGCATTCACGACAATAAAAAGCCATGTTCTTATCATATTTACTGGGTCCCGCAAACAAAATAAAGGGGGAGGTTTGAACCTCCCCCTTTAAGTCCGAATCGCGACCTCTCCCCTAACCCGGGGGCTCTCCCCAGGGTCTTAATTCCACCAGCTCCAGGGCCTTGGTGGTACATTTGCTCACGCAGGCCGGCTTGAGCCCCCGGTCGATCCGATCCTTACAGAGATCACATTTGATGGCCTTTCCGGTGGCCGGATTGTACTGAGGAATGTGCCAGGGGCAGGCCCCTGCACAGAGCATACATCCCACACACCGGGTCTCATCCACGAAAACTATCCCATCCTCCCGCTTTTTCATGGCCCCGGTTGGACATGCCGCCACACAAAGAGGATCATCACAGTGATAACAGGACCGAAAAAGGAACTCGGTCTTGGGGATATTCTTGACTCTTTTTAAGGGCTGGCAAGAGATCTCACAGAGGATGGGCCCCACCGGCAGACTCTTATTCACCTTGCAGTGAATCTCGCAGGCATGACACCCGATACACCTCTTGGCATTATGGTAAAGGGTATATCTACGCAGATTCATAGTTCCACCCTCCTTTTAGGGTTTTGGGGGCTGCGCCTTATGGTCACGAACTTTTCGCAAAGACACAGGCCGCCCCCCACCGGATCCATGTGCTGTAGGAGCCCCTCCATGAGCTTCTGATCCGAAAGTCCCACCTTGTAGGAACGACTCTGATAAGGCACCTCCCTTCCGAATCCGTGCACGGTATAAACCGCTTCGGGATGGATAAATTCGGTAACGTGGGCCTTGACGGTAAACTTCACCGTCTCGGCGATCACATCCACCAGATCTCCCTCCTCGATGCCCAGTTTCTGGGCCTCGCGCTGGTTGATCCAGAGGGTGTTCTCCGGCATGAGCTCGTTGAGAAGCGGATTGTTGATGGTGTGACCATGGGTATGTACCGGAGCCCGACCGAACACCAGACGATACCGACCCTTGGGAGGTCTGGCCGGAGATTGATAGGCCTTGAAGGAGGGAATATCCAGGGATTCGAGCTTCCGACTCACGAATTCTATCTTCCCCGAAGGGGTCTTGAACTTTCCCTCCAGCTGGTCCCGGGGATAGAGAATGGGGTGATCGGTTAGAGGAATGAAACCCTTTTCCTGGAAGTCCTCCGGTCGATAGCCTGTGGGCTCCAGCTGCCATTCCCAGATCTCCTCGATCCTGCGGAAGGGAAAGAAGTCCGTGAGCCCAAGTCGTTCGGCGAGCATGGAGACGATTTCCCAGTTGGCCCGGGTGTTGAAACGGGGCTCCACCGCCCTCTGGCGGAGAAAAAGATAAGGTTTGGCCCCTCTCTTTAGGGCCACAGGAGTCTCCCTTTCCAGATAGGTGGATTCCGGAAGAATAACATCGCTCCACCAGGCAAATTCACTGTAATGGGTATCGATGGCCACCAGGAGCTCACATCGTTCCAGGGCTTCCTTCTGGGCTTCGGGATCCGGAAAACAGGTCAGCGGATCGTGTCGGTAACAGATGAGGGCCTTTATCGGATAGGGATCCTCGGTGAGCATAGCCTCGTAAAAAAGATGAAAAAGCCCCACCCCGGGGTCAAAGTGCCGGTATTTCCAGCCCACTCCATCGGCACGTTTCTCTTCGGGTTTTTTTACCCGGGAGGTAAAGTTCCGAGGAGGCTGAACCCCGCAATCCGCGGCTCCCTTGGCTATGATCTGCCCTCCGGGGATTTCGATATTCCCCATAAGCACATTAAGGATATGAATGGCCCGGCTGGCGTAGAAAGAATCCCGGTAGCGGGCCAGCATCCATCCCCGATGGAAGATCACCCGCGGTCGCTGGGTAGCGATCTCTTCCACGAACTTTTTGATCTCCCCGGCTCGGATTCCGCACTCCCGGGCCGCCCACTCCGCGGTATAGGGCTCCACAAAGGCAGCCAGTTCCTCAAAACCCTCGGTATATCGATCCACAAATTCCTTATCGTAGGCTCCCTGGCGCAGCACCTCGTTAATAATGCCCAGAAGTAGGGCGTAATCCGTACCCGGACGCACCAGCCAGAAACGATGAGCCTTAATTCCGGTGAGGGTCTGTCTTACATCTACATAGGTGAGACGCCCTCCCCGATCGAGCATATCCATAACCTGATTGACCTCTGCCACCCCCAGTGAAGAGAGAATGTTGCGACCGAAGAGAACGAGATGCTCGGTGTTACGAATGTCCAGATCAAAACCCTTCCGTCCCAGACCGTAAACGGAAAGACTAGCGTGATGGACATTTCTGCCGCAGGCACTATCGTGATTGGTATAGTTGGGGGATCCCAGGGCAAAGGTGAAGGCCTTGAATAGATCCTGCCAAGGCCCACCCCGGGTGCTTACCACCACCGAGCGGGCCCCATAGCGGGCGATGATCTTTTCCAGTTTTTCCGCCACGTATTGGATGGCCTTTTCCCAGCTTACCTGTTCCCATTTTCCCGATCCCCGGGGTCCGCTCCGGATCATGGGGGTTTGGGGTCTCTCGCAATCGTTGAGAAGGGCCACCCCGGCCCCACCCCGGGCGCACAGACTTCCGCCCAGAAGATAGGGATTGCCCTCGATCCATTTCACCTCGTTATCCTCCACCTCTACCCGAATGGGACACCTTACCGTACACATACCACAAACGCTCCAAACCGTTCTCCCCATGTTTACCTCCCTTCTAGGCTAAATTTTTCCCGGCCCGATCCGGGCCGCCTTCCGCCATCCGGATCCTTTTTTCCAGCACTTCGGCCAGGCTTCTCATCCGCCGCACCGTGGACCCGGTCTCCTCAAGCCTCCTCTCCCACCGGGAAAAAAGGGGCAACCTACGCTTGATCAGCCCGAAAAACCAGTAGGCAAAAAGATAGAGCATCCCGAAGGTGAAAAGATAGTGGACCGTACTCCCCAGAAACGGCACCCGAAAGGGAAGCGGAAACTCT
>NZ_WFVX01000021.1:0-3245 GCF_015491435.1 Thermosulfurimonas sp. | reverse complement strand
TGTGTATAAGAGACAGGGGATGGGCCTTCCTTAGGTTTTCCAACGGACCTACCAGGATCTCCCCGCGCAGGGTTTCCAGCGGGTGGGAGTCAAGAATTTCGCCGAGCCTAAACTTTTCCGCCTGCCCCAGCACCAGAGGCCTCTTCTGCCCGGCCCGGAGGATCTCCTCCGGGGCTATCTGGGCATAACAACCGGTGACGATTACCAGTTCGGCCCCGGCGGAAAGGGCCTTCCTCAGAAGCTTGCGACCTTCGTAGGCCGCCCTGGAGGTTACCGCACAGGTATTTACTACCACCAGGCGAGGACGGGCCTCCAGGGCCACTTCTCTGCCGCCGAGGGCCTCCAGGGTCTCCCGAAGATAGGCCCCCTCCACCTGGTTTACTTTGCACCCCAGGGTCAGTACGGAAAAGGTGGGTGATTGAATCTTTTTCATTTGAGATTATTCTAAATCCACTATGTTTCCTCACAAGTGGCGCCAGCTGGAAAAGGCACGACGCCTGCTCGGACTGCCCCGGCAGACCAGCCGGGCGGAGATCCGGGAACGATATCGTAAACTGGCGGCCCGTTATCATCCGGATCGGGCCGGGGATGCGGAAAAGATGAAGGCCCTGAACGAGGCCTACCGGCTTCTCATGGATTACTGTGAACATTATCGTATCGAGCTGGCCCCTAACGATCAGGGGGCGGATGCCGAGGAATGGTGGTTTCTTCACTTCGGAGAAGATCCGGTGTGGAGCGGAAAAAAGGCCCGGGAGGAATAGCGGATGCTCATTGTTCAGAAATTTGGAGGAACCTCGGTAGGGGATCTGGAACGGATTCGGCGGGTGGCCCGAAGGGTGGCCCGGTATCGGGATCAGGGGCATGATCTGGTGGTGGTGGTTTCGGCCATGGCCGGAGAGACCGATCGCCTCCTCTCTCTGGCCTATGAGCTCACCCCGGATCCCTCTCCCCGGGAGCTGGACATGCTGGTGTCCACCGGGGAGCAGGTGACCTCGGCCCTCCTGGCCATTACGCTCAAATCCATGGGGTATCCGGCCCGGGCTCTTCTGGCGCATCAGATTCCCATTCTTACCGACGACCTGCATACCCGGGCCCGGATCAAAGACATCCCCACCGGGAAACTCCGCGAGGCCCTTTCTCGGGGCGAGATAGTCGTAGTGGCCGGATTCCAGGGGGTGACCGAGAACGGGGATATCACCACTCTGGGCCGAGGGGGGTCGGATACCACCGCGGTGGCCCTTGCGGCCGCCCTGGGGGCGGATCTCTGCGAAATCTTTACCGATGTGGAGGGGGTCTTTACCGCCGACCCCCGCATTGTTTCCCGGGCCCGAAAGATAGAAAAGATTTCTTACGAGGAGATGCTGGAGCTGGCCAGTGCCGGGGCCAAGGTGCTAGAAATCCGGGCGGTGGAATTTGCCATGATCTATAAGGTGCCCCTTCATGTGCGTTCTTCTTTCTCCGATGCCCCGGGGACCATTATCACCGAGGAGGATGAAGAGATGGAAAAGGTACTGGTTTCGGGTGTAACCTACAACCGCAACGAGGCCCGCATCAGTCTCTACGGAGTACCGGATCAGCCCGGGATAGCCGCCCGTATCTTTGGCCCCATCGCCGAGCGAGGCATCCTGGTGGATATGATCATCCAGACCGCTCGTCCCGACGGAAGGGCGGATCTGACCTTCACCGTACCCCGCACCACTTTGCGCGAGGCGGTGCGTATCGTCGAGGAAATCGCCCGGGAGATCGGGGCCGAACGGGTGGAAAGCGCGGAAAACATAGCCAAAGTTTCCATTGTGGGGGCCGGGATGCGCACGCATGCCGGGGTGGCTTCCCGGATGTTTGAAACCCTGGCCCGGCACGGGATAAATATCCAGATGATTTCCACCTCCGAGATCAAGGTTTCCTGTGTCATCGACGAAAAATATACCGAACTCGCCGTTCGGGCCCTGCACGAGGCCTTTGGCCTGGACCAGCCCCCGGAGGAAGAAAAATGAAACGTAGGGTAGAGATCTATGATACCACCCTGCGCGACGGTACTCAGGCCGAAGAGTTCAACCTTTCGGTAGAGGATAAGATCCGGGTGGCCCTTAAGCTGGACGAATTGGGGATTGATTATATCGAGGGTGGGTGGCCCGGCTCCAATCCCAAAGATGCCCGTTTTTTCAAGGAGATCCGTGATTATCATCTGCGCCATGCCCGAATTGCGGCCTTCGGAAGCACCCATCATCCCCGTAAGGAGGCCCATCTGGACGAGAATCTTCTGGCCCTGCTGGAGGCCAAGACCCCGGTGATGACCATCTTCGGCAAGTCCTGGACCATTCACGTCAAGGAGGCCTTAAAGACCACCCTGGAACGGAACCTGGAAATCATCGAGGCTTCGGTGCGGTTTCTGAGGCCTCACGTGGAGAAACTCTTTTACGATGCCGAACACTTTTTCGATGGATTCAAGGAGGATGCCGATTACGCGGTGGAGACCCTCAGACGGGCCCGGGAAGCCGGGGCCGATGTGCTGGTGCTCTGCGATACCAACGGAGGGACCCTGCCGCACGAACTGGTGGAGATCCTGCGCGAGGTCCGAAAGCGCCTGGGGAAAAAGGTCCCCCTGGGGATCCATGCTCACAACGATTCCGATTGTGCGGTGGCCAATAGTCTGGCTGCGGTGCTCGAGGGAGCGATTCAGGTCCAGGGGACCATCAACGGGGTGGGCGAACGCTGCGGGAACGCCAATCTCTGTTCCATTATTCCCAATCTGGTTCTCAAGATGGGCTTTGAATGCGAGGCCGGTAAGAATCTCACCCGCCTGACCGAGGTTTCCCGTTTTGTTTCCGAGGTGGCCAATGTACCGCACCCGCGCCATCTCCCGTACGTGGGCCGGAGCGCTTTTGCCCATAAGGGCGGGGTGCATGTTTCCGCCATTCTTCGCCATCCCCGTACCTACGAACATATCGATCCGGAATGGGTGGGAAATACCCGACGGGTGCTGGTCTCGGACCTCTCCGGGCGATCTAACATCGTCTATAAGGCTCGGCAGTTCGGGATCGAGCTTTCTCCGGAGGATCCGGTGGTGGCCAAGATCGTGGAGGAGGTCAAGAAGCGGGAAGCCGAGGGTTACGAATTCGAGGCGGCGGAGGCCTCGCTGGAGCTTTTGATTTATCGTCTGCTGGGAGAACCCAAACAGTATTTCGAGCTTCTGGGGTATCGGGTCCTGGATCTGCGCCCCAGCCGGGAAGGCCCTCCGGTTGTGG
>NZ_WFVX01000020.1:0-12712 GCF_015491435.1 Thermosulfurimonas sp. | reverse complement strand
TGTATAAGAGACAGGTGCAGGCCGTGCCGGCCCGCCAGCGCGCCCGCTGCCACCGCACCACCTCGTGCAATAACCCCACCTTTACCGGTACGGCGTAAATATCCTCGGGAAGCTCCACCTCTCCCACTTTTTCCTTCTGACTGTTATAGACATCCACCTTCGGCATGGCCTCTACCCCTTACTTGAAATACACCATCACCCAGCCATTGGGCCAGCCAGGAACCGCTCCCTTCACCAGAAGGAGATGCTTATCCGGAATAACCTCCGCCACCAGGAGGTTCTTCACCGTCACCGTCTCGTTCCCGTAATGTCCGGGCATCTTCTTGCCCTTGATTACCCTGCCCGGAAAGGTGCTGGGACCGGAGGACCCGGGTTTCCGATGCACCTGCTTGGCCCCGTGACTCATGGGCTGCCGGCTGAACCCCCAGCGCTTGATGGCCCCGGTAAACCCACGCCCCTTGCTCTTTCCCGTAACGTCCACCCGGATCCCTTTCTCCACTCCCAGGCTCTCCAGGGTCAAAACCTGCCCCGGCTTGAACTGGGAGGCATCCTCCACCCGAAACTCCCGCAGGATGTAAAACCCGTGATCCAGACCCGCTCGCAGGAAGTGACCCCGCATGGGCTTATTAAACTTGGTGAGCTTCCTGGGCATAAAACCCAGCTGCACCGCATTGTACCCGTCGGTCTCCACGGTCTTCACCTGAACCACCGTACAGGGACCGACCTCCAGCACCGTTACCGGTATCACCTCCCCGGCCTCGTTGAAGATCCGGGTCATGCCCAGTTTTCTTCCGATCAGGCCTTCCACTATCATGGCTCCAACTCCTATTAAAGCTTGATCTCCACTTCCACTCCGGCCGGAAGCTCAAGCTGCATGAGGGCATCTATGGTCTGCTGCGTGGGTTCGAGTATATCCAGCAGGCGCTTGTGCGTGCGAATCTCGAACTGCTCCCGCGAGTTCTTGTCAATATGCGGAGACCGAAGCACCGTCCAGCGACTGATCTTGGTGGGAAGAGGAATAGGTCCCACCACCCTGGCCCCGGTATCCCGGGCCGTGCGCACTATCTCCGCCACCGAGCGATCCAGAACCTTATGATCAAAGGCCTTAAGTTTTATACGTATCTTCTGCGTCGGTACCATGACCTTCCTCGCCCACCCTCTTTATTCCAGAATCTTGGTGACCACTCCGGCTCCCACCGTCCGGCCACCCTCACGTATCGCAAACCTCAATCCCTCCTCCATCGCCACCGGCTTGATCAACTCCACCTCCAACTCCACATTGTCCCCAGGCATCACCATCTCCACCCCCTCCGGCAGCTTCACCACCCCCGTTACATCCGTAGTCCGAAAATAAAACTGCGGCCTATACCCGTTAAAAAACGGCGTGTGCCGACCCCCCTCCTCCTTCTTCAATACATATACCTCCGCCTTAAACTTCGTGTGCGGCGTTATACTCCCAGGCTGCGCCAATACCTGACCCCTCTCTACCTCATCCTTACCTACACCCCTCAACAACACCCCTATGTTGTCACCAGGCAACGCCTCATCCAATATCTTCCTAAACATCTCCACACTCGTCGCCACCGTCTTCACCGTCGGCCTCAATCCCACTATCTCCACCTCATCCCCAGGCCTCAATACCCCCCTCTCTACCTTCCCCGTCACCACCGTCCCTCGTCCACTAATCGAAAATACATCCTCTATCGGCATCAAAAACGGCTTGTCCACCTCCCTCACCGGCTCCGGTATGTACTCATCCACCGCCTTCATCAACTCCCAAATCGGACCACACCACTTGCAATCCTCCTTCCCACACCCACACTCCAACGCCTTCAACGCACTCCCCCTTATCACCGGCACATTGTCTCCATCATAACCATACTTCGTTAACAACTCCCTCACCTCTAACTCCACCAGATCCAACAACTCCTCATCATCCACCATGTCCACCTTGTTCATAAACACCACTATCGCCGGCACATTCACCTGCCTCGCCAACAATATGTGCTCCCGCGTCTGCGGCATCGGACCATCCGTCGCCGCCACCACCAGAATCGAACCATCCATCTGCGCCGCCCCAGTTATCATGTTCTTGATGTAGTCCGCATGCCCCGGACAATCCACGTGCGCATAATGCCTCTTCTCCGTCTCATACTCCACATGCGCCAGCTGAATCGTGATCCCCCTCTGCCTCTCCTCCGGCGCCTTGTCTATGTTCTCAAACGGGATGTACTCCGCTAAACCCTTCGTCGATAACACCTTCGTTATCGCACTCGTCAACGTCGATTTCCCATGATCAATATGCCCTATCGTCCCCACGTTCAAATGCGGCTTCTTACGCTCAAACTTCGGCTTGGACATCTCTTATACCTCCTCTACATCCCTTTCGCTTTCTTTATGATCTCCTCGGCCAGATGGGCCGGTACCTTCTCGTAGTGTGAAAACTGCATGGTAAAGTTAGCTCGCCCCTGCGTGAGCGACCGCAATTGTGTAGCATATCCAAACATTTCCGCAAGGGGCACAAAGGCCCGAATGACCTTCACATTGCCCCGGGCATCCATCCCCTCCACCTTTCCACGGCGGGAAGATATGTCTCCCAGGACATCACCCAGATACTCCTCCGGCGTTACCACCTCGAGCCGCATGATGGGCTCAAGGAGCACCGGGTTGGCCTTCTTGGCCGCCTCCTTAAACCCCAGCGAACCGGCAATGGCAAAGGCCAGCTCCGAGGAATCCACCTCGTGATAACTTCCATCCACCAGGCGGACCCGCACATCGATCACCGGATAACCCGCCAGCACCCCCTGCTCCATGGCCTCCCGCACACCCTTTTCCACCGCCGGGATAAACTCCTTGGGAATGGCTCCGCCCACAATCTCGGAGATGAATTCAAAACCCTTCCCCGGAGCCGGCTCCAGCACCAGCTTCACATGCCCGTACTGACCGCGACCACCGGTCTGCTTGATGTATTTGCCCTCGGCCTCGGCGGTGCTGGTAATGGTTTCCTTATAGGCCACCTCCGGACGCCCTACGTTCACTCCCACCTTGAACTCCCGCACCAGCCGATCCACGATGATTTCCAGATGCAGCTCCCCCATGCCCCAGATAAGGGTCTGACCGGTCTCCTGGTCGGTCTGCACCCGGAAGGAAGGATCCTCCAGGGCTATCTTCTGGAGGGCATTGGCCAGTTTTTCCTGGTCGGCCTTGGTCTTGGGTTCCACCGCCACCGAGATCACCGGCTCGGGGATCTCGAGCTTCTCCAGCTCGATGGGCTTGGTCTCGTCACACAGCGTATCTCCGGTGGTGGTTACCCGCAGACCTAGGGCAGCCACAATATCGCCGGCCTCGGCGCTGGTGATCTCCTCGCGATGCTTGGCGTGCATACGCACCAGACGCCCGATCCGCTCCCGCTTCCGTTTGGTGGAATTATAAACCGTAACCCCGGACTCCAGCTTACCGGAATAAATACGCAGAAAGGTGAGGGTCCCTACATAGGGATCGGTCATGATCTTGAAGGCCAGAGCCGCCAGAGGCTGATCCGGATCGGTAATCCGCTCCTCCACCTCCCCGGTGTCGGGATTGTAACCCTTGACCGGAGGAATATCCAGAGGAGAGGGAAGATAATCCACGATGGCATCCAGCAGGGGCTGAACCCCCTTGTTCTTGAAGGCCGAACCGCAGAGCACCGGCACAAACTTGAAGGCCAGAGTCCCTTCCCGAATGGCCTTCTTGATCTCCTCCTCGGAGATCTCCTCCCCCTCCAGGTATTTTTCCATGATCTCGTCGTTGATGTCCGCGAGGGTTTCCAGGAGATTGGTCCGAAATTCCTCGGCCTTGTCCCGAAGATCGGCGGGAATTTCCTCGAAATGATACCTGGCCCCCAGGGTCTCCTCCTCCCAGACAATGGCCTTCATACCCACCAGATCCACCACCCCCACAAAACTATCCTCGGCTCCGATGGGGATCTGCAGGGGAAGAGGCGTAGCCCCCAGACGGGTCCGAATTTCCTCCACCACCCGTTCGAAATTGGCCCCCAGACGGTCCATCTTATTCACAAAGGCAATCCGGGGGACCTTGTACTTATCGGCCTGACGCCAGACCGTCTCCGACTGCGGCTCCACCCCGCCCACCGCGCAGAAAATAACCACCGCCCCGTCCAATACCCGCAGACTCCGCTCTACCTCGATGGTGAAATCCACGTGACCGGGGGTGTCGATGATGTTGATCTTGTGACCCTTCCAGAAACAGGTGGTAGCCGCGGAGGTAATGGTGATGCCCCGTTCCTGCTCCTGGGGCAGAAAGTCCATGGTGGCGGTACCTTCGTGCACCTCACCGATCTTGTGCGTCCGCCCGGTATAATAAAGAACCCTCTCCGTAGTGGTGGTCTTCCCCGCATCAATGTGAGCCACAAAACCAATGTTGCGCGTAAGCTTCAACTTTTTGAGAGATTCCGCATCCATGGCCTTGCTCTCGCCTCCTTAAATTTCAAACATCAAACAAAACCCCCGCCTTCTTTTCCCGGGGGCTATACCTATCGTGAAGGGCCTCTACCAACGATAATGGGCGAAAGCCCGATTGGACTCCGCCATGCGGTGCGTATCTTCCTTCTTTTTAATGGCCGCACCGCGCTCGTTGTAAGCATCCCACAGTTCGTTAGCCAGACGCTCCACCATGGTCTTTTCGGAACGTGCTCTCGCCGCCTGAATGATCCACCGAATGGCCAGGGACTGCTGCCGCTCCGGCCGAACCTCCATGGGTACCTGATAGGTAGCCCCGCCCACCCGCCGGGAACGAGTCTCCAGCAGGGGCTTACAGTTCTCCACGGCCTTCTCGAATATCTTCAGGGGATCCTCACCCCCGGATTTCTTCTCCAGCAGATCCATGGCCCCGTAAAAGATACGCCGGGCCACACTCTTTTTCCCATCGCGCATAAGACAGTTGATAAACTTGGCTACCAGCACACTTCCATACTTGGGATCGGGCAAAACCTCTCTTTTGGGAACCGGACCTCTGCGCGGCATGGTTCAACTCTCCTTATTTCGGTCTCGGAGCCCCGTACTTGGACCGGGACTTCCTGCGATCCTGCACCCCGGCAGCATCCAGCGCTCCGCGAACGATCTTGTAACGCACCCCGGGCAGATCCTTCACTCGCCCTCCCCGCACCAGGACCACGGAGTGTTCCTGCAAATTGTGCCCGATACCCGGGATGTAGGCCGTAACCTCAATACCGTTGGTAAGCCGGACTCGAGCCACCTTCCGCAGCGCGGAATTGGGCTTTTTGGGGGTGGTGGTATAAACCCGCACACACACCCCCCGCTTCTGGGGACACCCCTCCAGCGCCGGTGACTTGGATTTACTCTTTCTTTTCTTTCGCCCGTAGCGTACCAGTTGGTTGAATGTGGGCATATCCTCAAAACCCCTCTTTAAAAACTTAAAAAACCCCCTCGGGACCCTGTCCCGCAGAAGGCGACCTCATATATACCGGGCCTCAGGGCCCTTGTCAAGCGGGGCCCCTCCGACCCCTTCGGGAACGTAAAGCCCTGCGGCCAGGGTTCGAACTTGCCAAAATTATACCTCTTTTATATAAGTTGGAAAAACCCGCACGGTGAGGGAAAGAAATGGCCAAGCGCGAACACTGGGGCTCACGGATCGGGCTCATCCTGGCTATGGCCGGAAATGCGGTGGGGCTGGGCAATTTCCTGAGGTTTCCCACTCAGGCCGCCCAGAACGGGGGCGGGGTCTTCATGATTCCCTATATGATCTCCCTTCTCCTCATCGCCATCCCCCTTATGTGGGTGGAATGGGGCATAGGACGTTACGGAGGGGTGCGCGGCCACGGCACCACCCCGGCCATCTTCGGTCTCCTCTGGAAAAATCCCCTGTCGCGATACATAGGCATCCTGGGGCTTTTTGTCCCCTTTGTGGTGGCCTGCTACTACGTGTATATCGAATCCTGGACCCTGGGATACGCCTTCTTCGCCCTGGCTGGAAAACTCCCCCGGGTGGCGGCGGAGACCGCCACCGGGACCGAGACCTATCTCCGTCCCTTCCGGGATTTCCTCCTCTCCTACACCGGGATGAAGGGTTCCGGAATGCTTTATCGTCCCTCTCTCGCGGCCTATCTCTTCTTTCTTCTCACCATGTTTCTCAACTATCTCATTCTGGTAAGAGGCATCTCCGGGGGGATCGAACGCTTCGCCAAGGTGGCCATGCCCATCCTCTTCGGCCTGGCCATCCTGTTGATGATGAGGGTGGTCACCCTGGAAACCCCGCTCGGAAGCGCAGTGCAGGGGCTGAATTTTCTCTGGGAACCCAAGTGGCAGGAACTGGGCAACCCCAAGGTATGGCTGGCCGCAGCCGGACAGGTCTTTTTTACTCTGAGTCTGGGGTTCGGGGCCATCATCACCTATGCCTCCTATCTCAAACGCAACGACGATCTCACCCTCTCGGCCCTTACCGCCTCCTCCCTCAACGAGTTCGCCGAGGTGGTTCTGGGGGGATCCATCGCCATTCCCGCCGCGGCGGCCTTTTTCGGGGTGGCCGCAGCCCAGACCATCGCCGCAAGCGGGGCCTTCAATCTCGCCTTCGTAAGTCTGCCCGCCATCTTCGCCAACCTTCCCCTGGGGTCTCTTCTGGGATTCTTCTGGTTCATCCTGCTCTTTTTCGCCGGCATTACCTCCTCGGTGGCCATCGCCCAGCCGGTCATCGCCTTCCTGGAGGATGAATTCGGGCTCTCCCGTAAAAAGGCGGTAACCTTCACCATGCTGGTCCTCTTTGCTCTGGCCCATTTTGCCATTCTGGTCCCCAAGGCCCTGGATGAAATGGATTTCTGGGCCGGAACCTTCTTCGTGGTGGTCTTTGCCCTGTGCGAGGTATTGGTCTTTTTCTGGGGGTTTGATCCCTCGGCGGCCTGGCGAGAGATAAACCGGGGCGGGCTCATCAAACTTCCCCGCATCTTCTTCTATATCATGCGCTACATAACTCCCTTCTTCCTGGCCCTTATCACCGGCTGGTGGCTTTTTAAGGAACTGCCCGGTTACCTGGAAGAAACCTCCCCGGCGGTGTGGTTCACCCGGGGGCTGCTCTTAGCCATCTTTCTGGCCTTTGGTATCCTGGTATATCTTTCCGGAAAAAAGGGGAAAAGCCATGAAAGGTAGCGCACTTCTTTTTATGCTTATATCCTGGAATATCATTACCGCTCTGTGCACCTTCTGCTTTACCCGGATGTTCTGTGGACGCAAAGAAAAAGGGCACTAAACCCCGAGAGTTCGGACTGTTTGCCCCCCGGCCACCGCTGGCCGAAAGGCTGAGGCCCCGGAACTTTTCCGAGTTCGTAGGGCAGGAACACCTTCTGGGCCCGGGGAAATTCCTGGCCCGGGTCCTCCGACAGAAGAAACTACCCTCCCTTATCCTCTGGGGGCCTCCGGGCTGCGGCAAGACCACCCTGGCCCGGCTTCTGGCGCAGGAGGTCGGAGCCCGGCTGGTTACCCTTTCGGCGGTGGATTCAGGAGTGAAAGAATTGCGGGCCGTAGTGGAAGAAGCCCGCCAAGCAGCCGGATCCGGAACCGTCCTTTTCATCGACGAGATTCATCGCTTCAACAAGGCCCAGCAGGACTTTCTCCTCCCCTATGTGGAGGATGGAACGGTTACCCTCATCGGGGCCACCACGGAAAATCCCTCCTTTTCGGTGATCGCTCCCCTGCTTTCCCGGTGCAAGGTCCTGGTACTGAAACCCCTTTCGGCCGAGGAGATCCGGAAACTCCTGGAAAGGGCCCTTAAGGACCCGGAAAGGGGCTACGGCCGGGAGAAACTCGAGGTTGAGCCCGAAGTCCTGGACCTCCTGGCCGGGGCTGCCGAAGGCGACGCCCGGGTAGCCCTCAATCTGCTGGAAACCCTGGTGGAGAGTGCTCCTCCGGAAGCGGATGGCCGGCGTCGAATCACCCGAAAGGAACTGGAGGACCTCCTTACGGAAAGGGTCCTGCGCCACGACCGGGCCGGAGAGGAACATTACAATCTCCTTTCGGCCTTTCACAAAAGCCTGCGGGGAAGCGACCCGGATGCGGCCCTTTACTGGCTGGTAAGGCTACTTGAGGCCGGTGAGGATCCTCGGGTTATCCTGCGAAGGATCATCGCCGCGGCCTCAGAAGATGTAGGTAACGCAGACCCCATGGCCCTGCTCGTGGCCGTGGCCGCCAAGGAGGCTTACGAGTTCCTGGGACTTCCGGAGGGAGAACTGGCCCTGGCCCAGGCCGCGGTGTATGTGGCCTGTGCTCCCAAGAGTAACGCGGTTTATAGGGGGCTTAAGGCCGCCCGGGAGGATGTCCGCCGCCACGGGGCCCTTCCAGTGCCCATGCATTTGCGCAACCCGGTAACCGCTTTGATGCGGGCCCTGGGCTACGGAAGGGGCTACAAGTATGCCCACGATTATCCCGAGGGCTTCGTGAAACAGGACTATCTCCCCGAGGAGTTACGCCACCGGCGTTATTATCTTCCCACCGAGCGAGGTTACGAAAAAACCCTTCGGAAACGACTACAAAAGTGGTGGAAGGAAGAGAAATCCTGAAAAGGGGCGGGGGTGATGCCCCCGCCCCGGAAGAGCCCTAGAAATAGACCTCAAAGGAGGCGTAGAAGTTGTACATGTGGTCCAGAGGTTCAAACATCTGAGCGTTGGCCGGCATCGGCTGCCCACCCATGAGGACCGTGTCATTAAGCTCATTGATCTCGTGAGGTTCACCCAGCCACAAACCGCTGCCGCTGTAGTTAAACCAGAAATACTGGAAGCCCAGGCGCAAAAAGACCCGCGCGTACTTGGAGAGGGCGTCTCCAGCCGGGAGATCCTGGATCCAGTAAACCTCGGCCACATGACCCCGGGTGACCAGTTTGTTGATGTAAAGATCGTCCGTGGCCACCATGAAGGGCATCCACCACTTGGAGCCGTAGTTGTACTCAAGACCCAGTTTGGCCCCGGAGACCCACGGCACCGGAATCCTGGCTCCCACATAGACCGCCCAACCCGTATGGGTGTCGGTATCTACCTGGCTCTTGGCCTGGGCAAAGCCGCCCAGCAGGGTGTAATACATCTTTTTGGCCACATAGTCGGTACCGTTATACATGTCGTATTCCATGGCGGCTACCTTGTCGGGATCGGTAATGGAGAGCCCGGCGGAGATGAAATAATCCACTCCCTCAAGTCCCAGATAGGGGATATCTACTTTATGCAACCAGGTGGCTCCCAGTTCGTAGATATCTCCCAGATTGTGGGTGGTGGTCACATGCATGGGACCGATCTTGGACATGAACCAGGTCCCCTCGGGGAAGTCCATTACTCCCTCGGCCTTGAAGGCCTGCACGATGAACAGCATGTTGCGATCGGGGTCATCCAGGACATCCCACACGAACCCGTAAAAGTCCACATCGTCCTTGGCCCGATCCCGATAGAGCTTGAACCCGGACTCAAAGCCGCGGCCGTAGCAGAAGCGGATGCGACCGGGCCAGGGCCAGCGGTACTGGAACCCGATGGTGGCCCCGTCAAAGGGGATATCGATGTTGATCCCCGAGGGAGAGGCCTCCCTCTTGTCCAGACCCTCACGCAGGTGCTGCGGGGCCCCGTGGGTGGTGGGCCGGCGACCGAAGGACATCCAGATGGGGTAGCCACCGATGTTCACCCAGTTGAAATAGGCCCGATCCACATAGAGGCGGCTGTCCGAGGGACGGACTCCAAAAGTAAAATTGTTGTTCATGCTCGGGAAGATCTCCGGAGAGGCATAGTCGTCGGACATACCCCAGATCTTGTAATAGGCCAGCCGCACCTTAACGTTGGTGTTTTCCGTGGGATTGACCTTGAAGTTGATCCGCATCCGGTTGGTCCACACGGTATCATTTTCTCGATGACCTTTGATGGGCCGAAAATGAGCCAGGTCCGTAGCATCGTAAATGGGGACCATCTTTTTGTAGTTGTTCGAATAATGGAACCCGTTGAAGTAGCTCCAGTAGCTCTCCGGTACATAGGCGCGGGTGGAATCCAGCCGGGTGCGAATGTCGCCCCAGATCTGGAACTTGCCCATGTTGTCCTTAAACTTGTCCACCACGTCGCTCATCTCGTCCACCGTGTCGCTGGTCTCCTCCTGGGCCTGCTTCATCTCCTCGAGCTGTTTCTTCAGCGTCTGGAGCTCCTGTTCCAGCTGCTGGATCCGCTGCAGAAGCTCGTCCTGCGATGCCCCGGTATAGGCCCAAAGCCCTCCGGGCAACACCAGAAGAAAAGCCAAAAGCAACCCTAAATATCGCACCATACTTCTACCTCCTATGTGGAGTTTTCCAGCCCTGCACAGGCTCTTCCCATCTTAATACCAAAAACTTTCTCATGTAAAGCTCCGTATTCTTACATAGGCCTTAACTATCCCATAAAATTCCATTTATTCCCATGCATACTAATTTTTCCGTATCCAAAAAGCTCCTACTTGGGCACTAGGATTCGCCCAGGAAGCTGAAACACCCGCTTAAAGAGCCCGAAGACCCCTTCCCCTATGGCCTTGGGGTCCAGAGGCAGGATGGTGGGATGATGGTAGGAACCCTTAACCCCGATAGGCACCGAAACCAGCATCTTGTCCCGTCCGGTAAGCACGAAGCCCACCACCGGTATATGGCTGATCAGGGTATCCACGGTCTTAAAGGGAGAGGCCAGGACCACCAGATCCAGACGCCCCTCCGGAAGGAAAATATCTCCCGAGGCAAAAAGGCGCAGCCCCGGTCCCTCCAGTCGCACCGCCTGGAGGTGTAAACGGGAACCGTACAACTGGCCGGTTACCAGGAGGTCCTGGTAGGGGAAACCCTTCTCCTCCAGGGAGGGAATCTGCCCCCGAAAGATATCAATAGGACTCAGAAAACCGAAAATCTTGGCCAGAAGACCGAAACGATTGATCTTTCCCGAGGGGGATTCCAGACGCAGGGTCCCCTTCCCCTCCTCGAACAAAGATTTTTTCCCTCGCAGATACAGATCGGCCTTAAAGGCAAAGGGGCCGGAGATGATTACCTCCTTCTTGCGGGAAAGACAGGGTAGAAGCCGGGCGAAATCCCCCGCCGGCTCAAAGATGGAAAGATGGAGGCTCTTTTGTCGGCCGTAGCTGTAATCTCCGCTCAGGGGAAGGCCACAAAACCGGGCTCGGGAAAAGACCACCTTCCCCGCCCCCGGATAGAGGAAAAGATCTCCCTTAAGGCCCTGAACCTCCCTTCCGGGGCTGAGCACCACCCGGTCGCAGTCCAGGGCAAGGTGCCCGGTGAGAAGGAATCTCTTCTTCCGGGAGCTCCGGGGGGCATAAAGGGTGCGCAAAGCGGGAATATCGAGCCGGCGAGAGCGCAGGGCCCCTTCAAAATGGAAGTTCTTGGGAGCCGCCTCCAGCCGGCCGGAGAGAAGGAGGTCGGAATCCCCGATACGTACGGAAAGCTGATCGAAACGAAAGACCCGTCCCAAACCGCGTACACTGAATCGAAGGATCCGGGGAGACCCACGTACAGGGAGGATGAAGTCGCCCCCTTCCAGAAGACCCTTAAAATGAGAAAGAAGGGGCCGGGAAGGACGAATTCGAGCCTGAAAATGGGCCTTGAAATACCCCTTGAGACCGGGGTTGGTCTCAAAGACGGCGGTGAGCACCTCCGGAGAGATCTCGCCCTCCAGAGCCAGGTCGTATTCCCCGGGGTAACGGGAAAGACCGAACTCCAGCTTTTTATCCCGGTAATTCAGCTTTCCTCCCTTTATCTCCAGAAGCCCTCGCGCCTTTTTCACCTCCGCTTCCACCGCGGCCCCATCCGGCGAAACACCGCGCAGGAAAAGACGCCAGGAACCATCTCCACCCCGGGAAAAGGCCAGTTTTTTCAGACGGAAGGGGGTCTTAAAGTAAAAACGCTGGGGCCAGCCGAACCTCTGATAAAGATGACGCATCAGCCCTGCGGATACCGTCCCCGAGCCCTCCAGGGAAAGCTCCGGAGAAGCCAGGGGTTTGTCGCCGGCCAGAAGAAGGGAGCTTCCCAGGGCCTGGATGGTCCCCGGGCCGAAACTCAGGGTCTCCTGGCGATAGGAAACCGGCAAATTCCTGAAGGATAGAGGAAGGGCCAGGGAGGGAAGATAGAAAGTCCCCTTGTCGAGTCGGGCCTCCACCCGCAGATCCTTTTTGAAGGAGGCTCCCACCAGCGGGCCGCTATAACTCAAAGAGACCAGCTCCAGACCCTGCAGAGAGAAACGGTACTTCTCTAGAAGTTCCTTTCCCGCAGGGAAACGAACCACCAGGGAACGCAGGACCCGAAAGGCGAGTTTCCCCCGGGCCTCCCGAACCTGAAGACGATAGGGACGACGGGAAAAATCCAGACTCGCGGTGAGACGGAGATTTCCCGGGACACCGGAGACCTGCGCTCCGGCCAGATAGATACGGCGCCCCTTCAAACCGAACTTCCCTCCGGAAACCGTAAGAGACCAGGGAAAAAGGGGAGACTTCAATTCTACCCGGCGGGGATGAAGGTAAAGTTCCACCCTGGGTCTGGCCCGGGTGCCGGAAAGAAGAAGGGTCCCGGAGACCGGCCCCCGCACGGACCAGCCCTTCAGCCTGTGGGCCACCTTACGACTGGCGGAACAGGCCGTGGCCAGAAGTTCCCGGGCCTCCCCGGAAAACTCGGCCCGCAGAGAAAAGGGAGCTGTACGATCCTTGAGATGAACGTGTACCTC
>NZ_WFVX01000019.1:0-3836 GCF_015491435.1 Thermosulfurimonas sp. | reverse complement strand
CTCAACGCCTTCCGCAAGAAGGTCCTCGGCGAAGGAAAGAAGTTTTTTAAGATCGTGGCCCGGGGCGGAGCGGAGCTTGGCGGAAAGGGGTTTGCGGGTGGCCCGGCGGGCGGCCCGGGCGATCTCCCGGGCGAGATCCGGCTCCGAAAGGAGGGCCGCACCCCAGCCCTGTCTGCGAGCCCGCCCCCTGCTGCAGCCGAAGTTTAAGTCGTAGCCCGCGAAGTCAAACTTCTGGTCCAGGATGCGGATGGCCTCCTCGAAAAGTTCCGGCTCCCGGCCGGAAAGCTGGACGATGAGGGGCCGGTCGGCCTCCGTGTGCCAGAGATAAGGGTCGCGTTCCGGGGGCTGGAAGACCACCGCCCGCACGCTTACCATTTCGGTATAGAAGAGATCCGGCGGACCATAATGAGCCACCAGGCGCCGGAAGGCCACATGCGTGAGCCCATCCATGGGGGCGAGAAGGGTCGGGGGAGGAAGCACCGGCTCAGAGTTCGGCCAGAGGGGTTTTCCAGGCCTCCTTGAGGGCGGAGAGGGGCTCCTTCACCAGGTCGCGGCCCAGGCCGTCCCGGATGATGAGTTCCGGCTCGGCGATGACCTCCCCTATGAGGGCGTAGGTGGTCCCCTCCATGAGTTTTTCGAAGTCGCGTTTCCGATCGCGGGGCACAGTTACCAGGATGCGGCTTGCGGACTCGGAAAAGAGGATGAAGTCCGGTCGGCCACAGCCCTCATAGGGCACCGCGGAGAGATCCACAAAAAGCCCGTAACCCCCGGAAAAGGCCTTCTCCGCAAGGGCTACGGCCAGTCCTCCGTCCGAGGCGTCGTGGGCCGAGGCAATGAGACCGTAATAGATGGCGTCCCGAAGGCGCAGGTACCTTACGCGGGCTTCCTCGGCATCCACCCTGGGAACCGAGACCCCTACAAAGCCCCGGCTCGCATAGTATTCCGAGCCTCCCAGCTCGTCCCGGGTCATGCCCAAAATATAAAGGAGGTCTCCGGGGCGCTTCACATCCATGGTCACCGCCCGGGTCACGTCCGGGACTCTGGCCACCACCGAAAAGAGAAGGGTGGGAGGAACGGAGATTTTAAGGCTTCCGTCGGGAAGGATCGTCCCCACCCCGTAGGGATTCTCTCCTTTCGGGTCAAGCCCCAGGGCCATGAGGTAATCGTTTTTCATGGAGTCCTTGCCGGAGATGCAGGGGACCCCATAGACCAGGGTGAAGTCGTGCACCGCCCGGGCGGCCCGCACCAGCTGGGCCAGCTTGTAGCGACCGTCCGGAGTCTTTTCGCTTTCGATGGGGTCGCACCAGCAGAAATTGTCCAGTCCGGCCATGTGTTCCGGGTCTCCGCCCACGCAGACCGCGTTGCGGATGGCCTCGTCGATGGCATTGGCCGCCATCCAGTAGGTATCGATATCCGAAAACTTGGGGCAGATCCCGTGGGCCACGGCGATGCCGTCGGTGCGGGAAAGATCCGGACGGAGCACCGCGGCGTCACTCGGGCCGTCGTCCCGGGCCCCGGTAAGGGGTTTTACCACGGAGCCTCCCTGGACCTCGTGATCGTACTGTCGCACCACGTATTCCTTGGAACATACATTGAGCCGGGAAAGCATCTCCCGCAGCACCGCCCCCAGGTCCTCGGGCTCGGGAAGATCGGGTTCCTCGTGCCTCGGCGGGTGCCATTCGGCAAAAAGCTCCATCTGGGGCACACCCTCATGAAGGAATCGGAGCGGAAGGAGGCCCACGGTGCGCCCCTCGTAGCGCAGGTGGAAGTACCCGGAGTCGGTGAACCGACCCACCACCGTGGCCTCCACGTCCATGCGCCGGGCCAGTTCCAGGAACCGATCTATCTTTTCCGGGGGCACGGCCACGGTCATGCGTTCCTGGCTTTCGGAAAGGAGGATCTCCCAGGGCTTAAGCCCCGGGTACTTCAAGGGAGGTTTTTCCAGATCCAGCTCCGCACCACCGGCCTCGCGGGCCATCTCCCCCACCGAGGAGGAGAGCCCGCCGGCCCCGTTGTCGGTGATGGAGGTATAGAGGCACTCATCGCGGGCCCGCAGCAGGAAGTCGGTCATCTTCTTCTGGGTGATGGGGTCTCCGATCTGGACCGCGGTGGCCGGGCTTCCCTCGTGCAGGGCCTCGGAGGAAAAGGTGGCCCCGTGGATACCGTCCTTTCCGATACGCCCGCCCACCATGACCACCAGATCCCCCGGGCGGGCCCCCTTCTTCCAGGAGGGTTCCCCACAGACCTCAAGGGGTAAAATGCCCCCGGTGCCGCAATAGACCAGGGGTTTTCCCAGATAGCGGGGATCGAAGACGATGGAGCCGTTTACCGTAGGGATTCCGCTCTGGTTTCCGCCGTGTTCCACCCCCTCGCGCACCCCTTCGAAGATGCGGCGGGGATGGAGGAGCCGCGGCGGGAGGGGTTTGTCCCAGTTCGGGGGGGCGAAGCAGAAGACATCGGTGTTGAAGACCAGGAGGGCTCCCTTCCCGGTCCCGAAAGGATCGCGGTTCACCCCCACGATTCCGGTAAGGGCTCCTCCGTAAGGATCCAGCGCCGAGGGGCTGTTGTGGGTCTCAACTTTAAAGGCCAGGGCCCAGCGATCGTTGAGTTTGATCACCCCGGCGTTATCCACGAAGACCGAAAGACAGAAGTCCCGCGCTCCGAGTCGCTGGCGAATCTTTTCCGTGGCACCCCTGATGTAAGTCTTAAAGATACTATCCACGGTGAACCCTTCGCCGGACTCGAGATCCCGATAGTGGATGCGGGCGTTAAAGATCTTGTGTTTGCAATGCTCGGACCAGGTCTGGGCCAGACACTCAAGCTCCACATCGGTGATCTCCGGGCCGAGGCCGTGCCGGAGCCTTTCCTCCACGAACTCCGCTTGCCGGAAGAAGTCCCGGATGGTCCGCATTTCGGAAAGGGAAAGGGCGAGAAGCCTCTCCCGCGAGAGCGCAAGGAGTTCCTCGTCCGAAAGTCGTGAAAGGTCCCAGGTCTCCACCGTGGCTTCGGATCTCTCCGTGACCCGGGGAGCGGGGTAGGTGATGCCGGTCTTTTCGTAATCCTTCCGGGAGAGGATCCACCAGCGTTCGATGAGTTCGTTGGCGAGCAATTCCCGGGCCATGCGTTCAAGGTCCTCCGGGGAGAGGGTTCCTCTTATCAGATACTGCATGGCGGAATAGACCCCTTCGCAGGAGGAATCAAGCGGGCGTTCGAGGAGAAGTTCCAGGGCTTCGGCCGCCACCCGGCCTTCGTTGTCCGTAACCCCCGGACGGAAGCCCACCTCGATCACCCAGTCGTAATCGAAGCCCAGGGTGGGAGAGAGCGGTTTTCCCACGGAAAAGAGCTGGATTACCGGGTCGCAAAGGGCCTCGCGGGCAAGACGTTCCAGTATCTCCCCGGAAAAGTCCCCCTCCACCAGGTAAACCCGCACCGTGCGTACGGCCTGAACGGAAAGCCCCAGGAAATCCCGGGACCGACGGAGGACTTTGTCTCCCCGGGCATCGCGAAGACCGGGCTTAAAGGCCACTTCTATCCGGGTCGTTCTCACTCCTGGCCTCCTGGTCAAGTCTTATTTCGTACCACTCTTTTACGAAACGACTATACCAGTTTTTGAAGACTTCGGAATCGGCAAAATGAAACTCAAAGGGATGAAAGGGATGGCACCTGCGAAATTCGGAGAGCCAGAGCCGTCTTATTTCCGCCGGACGCAGGCCCTCGGGGAGCAGGATCAGGACATCGATGTCGGAGAGCGCCGGGTGGGCCTTTCCCGAAAGGATGGAGCCAAAGACCAGGAGTTTCACCCCGGGATATCCTTTAGAAATCCATAGCCGCAAAAA
>NZ_WFVX01000018.1:0-5182 GCF_015491435.1 Thermosulfurimonas sp. | reverse complement strand
CCATTATATCTTGCCTATTTCTATTACTGAAATAGATTTTTTCAATAAAAATCAGGGCAAGGTATTGGCAGGGAGGGTAATATTAAAGAGATGCGATCCCTTTACTATTCCCTCAATCAATTCCTGAAGGAAAGATTCGGGGAGCGGGTGCAGAAGGTCCCGCTGGATGCGGGGTTTACCTGTCCCAACCGGGACGGGACCAAGGGCCGCGGAGGCTGTATTTATTGCAACGCCTACGGGTCGGGGACCGGGGCCGCGCGAAAGGGCCTTTCCGTAAGGGAACAGATGCTCCACGGCATGGAGCACATGGCCCGGCGCTACGGGGCCCGGAAGTTTCTGGCCTACTTTCAGGCCTTCTCCAACACCTACGGGCCGTCGGATCTTCTCCAGAGGCGGTATGAGGAGGCCCTGGTGGACGAGCGGGTGGTGGGGCTCTGTGTGGGGACACGGCCGGACTGCGTGGATGAGGCCGTGGCCGAGGTCCTTTCCGGGTTCAGGGATCGGGGCCTCCTGGTCTGGGTGGAACTCGGGCTTCAGAGCGTGCACAATGAGACCCTCCTCCGGATCAACCGGGGGCATACCTTTGAGGACTTCCTTTCGGCCCTTGAGTTGCTCAAGGCCCGGGGGCTTCTCGTGTGCGTGCATATCATCTTCGGGCTTCCCGGGGAGGGGCCGCTGGAGATGCTTGAGACGGTAAGGACCCTTGCCCGGCTTCCCATCGACGGGATCAAGTTTCACGAACTCTATGTGGTTAAGGGTTCCGGGATGGAAAAACTTTACCGCGAGGGACGGTATCGTCCCCTCACCCAGGGCGAGTATGCGGATCTTACGGCCGAGGCCATCGCGCATCTTCCGCCGAGGGTGGTTATCCAGCGTCTTACCGGCGACCCAAGACCCGAGGAACTGGTGGCCCCGGACTGGGCCCGGGACAAGACCGGGACCCGGCGCCTCATTGAGGAGACCATGCTCAACCGGGGGCTCTACCAGGGGAAATACCTGGAGTGATCTTTGGTCGAAAGGTTGGATCTCGCCGGGAAGAGTAGTAACATAGACTCTATGCTGGATTTTCTTTTTCGTCCCAGAGCCGTGGCGGTGGTGGGGGCTTCCAGGGAACCGGGCAAGGTAGGGCATACCGTACTGGATAATCTCCTTTCCGCCGGCTTCCGGGGAGCCATCTATCCGGTAAATCCCAAGGCCCAGGAGATTCTGGGGCTCAAAGTCTATCCCTCGGTAAGCGAGATCCCGGGCCAGGTGGATCTCGCGGTCATTGCGGTAAGGGCGCCGCTTGTACCGCAGGTGATCGAGGAATGCGGAAAGAAAGGGGTCCGGGCGGCGGTAATCCTCTCTGCGGGTTTCCGGGAATCGGGAAGAGAAGGGGCGCAGCTGGAAAGGGAGGTCCTTTCCCGGGCCCGGAGTTTCGGGATCCGCATCGTGGGGCCCAACTGCCTGGGGGTGCTGGACACTTATGCCCGCTTAAACGTAACCTTTGCCGCGGTAAAACCCCTCCGAGGAGCGGTGGGGTTCTTTTCTCAGTCCGGAGCCCTGTGTCTGCACCTTCTGGAGTGGTCCCGGGCCGAGAAGGTGGGGCTTTCCCGTTTCGTAAGCCTGGGAAACAAATGCGATGTATCCGAGGTGGAGTGTCTCCGTGCCCTGGGCGAGGATCCCCACACCCGGGTGATCCTGGGCTACATCGAGGGCATAGACGACGGACGGGCCTTCGTGGAGGTGGCCCGGGAGGTCTCCCGCAAGAAGCCGGTGGTGATCTTTAAGAGCGGGGTCACCGGGGCCGGGGCCCGGGCGGCCTCCTCACACACAGGCTCGCTCGCCGGCTCGGAACAGGCCTTCTCCGCGGCGGTAAAGAAAGCAGGGGTCATCCGGGCGGCTACCCTGCAGGAGTTCTTTGACCTGGCCCTGTTCTTCGCCCTTCAACCTCCCCTGGAAGGGCCGGCGGTGGCGGTGCTCACCAACTCCGGAGGGCCGGGAATAGTAGCCGCAGACGCCATCGAGCGCTCGGCGCTGGAGATTCCCGCCCTGGGTCCGGAGACCGTGGATAAACTCCGGCGGATACTTCCCCCCTACGCCGCCTTCTATAACCCGGTGGATGTGGCCGGGGATGCCGATGCCGAAAGATACGAAAAGGCCCTGGAGGTATTACTGGAAGATCCCAAGATCCACGGCCTACTGGTTATCCTCTCCCATACGGCCACCGTGGACCCTGCCGAGGTGGCCGAAAGGATCACCCGCAAAAAGACCGAAAAACCCCTTACGGCCTGTTTTCTGGGCAAAGATAGCGTAAAGAAAGGAACCACCCTTCTCAAACGCAAGGGGGTACCGGTCTTTCCCTATCCCGAGGAGGCGGTGGCCACGCTGGAGAAATCCTGGCTTTTCACCTTTTTTTCCCGAAAAAGCGGAGGGAAAGAAAGTCCTCCGAGCGTGGATTTCGAACGGGCGGCTACGGTTATGAGACAGGTGCGCGAGGAGGAAAGGAGCCACCTTTACGACCACGAGGTGCGCGAAATCCTGGAGGCTTACGGATTTCGTTTCCCCAGGGCCCTTCTGGCCCGTACCACCGAAGAGGCCCTGCTTGCCGCCAAGGTGGTGGGCTATCCCCTGGTCCTCAAGGTGGTTTCGCCGGAGATCCAACACAAGACCGACCTGGGAGGGGTAAAGGTCAATATTCGCACTGAAGAGGAGTTGATCCGGGGCTTTCAGGAAATCCTCCTCCGGGTAAGGAAAGCCCTACCCCGGGCCACCATCACCGGCATTCTGGTTCAGGAGATGATCACCAACGCCCGGGAGGTAATTCTGGGATTCACCCGCGATCCCCAGTTCGGCCCCATGGTCATGTTCGGGCTGGGGGGTATTTATGTGGAGGTATTAAGGGATGTATCCTTCCGGCTGGCTCCGCTCGAGCCCGAAGAGGCCCGGGAGATGATCCGGGAAATTCGGGGCTTCGGCCTCCTGCGAGGGGTGCGGGGGGAGGAGGAAGCCGACCTTCCGGCTCTCACCTCGGCTCTGGTGGCCCTGAGTCATCTGGCTGCGGATTTTCCGGAACTGGTGGAAGGGGAGGTCAATCCCTTTATGGTGCGCCGCCGCGGGGAAGGAGCCGTGGCGGTAGATGCCCGATTGATACTGGAGGGTTAAGCCATGAGTATCATCTATGTCCTTTCCGTTGCCCCTCATGCCGGAAAGACCGCTGCGGTCCTGGGTCTGGGGGAATTTTTGAAGGAAAAAGGGGTCCCCTTTACCTATCGACGTCCCCTGGGAGGGCGTCCGGTGGAGGCCCGGGGCTCTATTACCGACGGGGACGCCCTTTTCGTCTCCCGGACCCTGGGGCTGGAGATACCTCCCGAGGAACTCACCGGAATAGTCCTGTCCCAGGAATTCGTGGTAGAGGCCTTGCAGGAAGGAAAAGGCAGCCTTACGGAAAGGGTGGTTTCTCTGGTCCGGAGGGCCGGGGAAAGCGGAAAAAGGGTCCTTCTTCACGGTTACGGGGGCTTTTACGCCGGTTATTTCCTGGGGCTTTCCGCCCCTCATCTCCTCCGGGAGATACCCTGCCGGGTCCTTCTGGTGATGCGCTATGAAGGGCTGGAGAGCCTGGACCTTCTCCTCAAGGTTCTGGAGGATCTCGGGGGGAACCGGGTAGCCCTTCTGGTGAACGCCCTCACCCCCGAGCTATCCGAAGAATATCAGGGCTTCATCAAGCCCTTTATCCAGAGGCAGGGGGTCAAAGTCCTGGGCGAGATCCCTTACGATGCGGTGCTGGCCGGGGTCTCGGTGAGGGAGCTTACGGAGGTCCTCCAGGCCAGAGTCCTCTTTCCCTTCGAGGGAGATCCCCTGGTGGAAGACTTCCTTATCGGCGGGATGCAGGTAGATCAGGCCATAAGATATTTTCGCCGCAGTCGCAACTTCGGGGTCATCGTGGGCGGGGATCGCTCGGATATCCAGCTCGCCGCCCTGGAGACCGGAGCCCGGTGCCTGCTCCTCACCGGGGGGCTCTATCCCAATGAGATCATCCTCTCCCGGGCCGAGGAGGCCGGGGTACCGGTGCTGGTAGTGGAGGGGGATACCTATTCCGTGGCCCGGAGGGTGGAGCGCCTCTCCGCCGAGGCCCCGTTACGGCATCCTCAGAAGGTCAAACAGGCCCGGGATCTCTTCGTCCAGCACCTGGCCGAGGACCTTCTGAGTGAATTTCTGGAAATTTAACCTGGCTACCGGTTTAGGGGTTAGATCCGACCTTTTACCTTTCTTATCAGGTTCTCCAGGTCCTGGACCAGATTGCGCAGTTCGAAAGAAAGTTTCTTCAGCCTGGCGATGGTTTCCTCATTTTTCACCGCTCCCTGGTAAATCTCGCCGATCTCCCGATGGATAACCTCCGCCATCTCCTCCACCGCCTTCCGGGTGTGTTCAAAAGTTTGGGATACGGTTTGCAATTCCTGAAAGATCTGCTGAAAGAAACTGTAAACCTCCGCTACCTTCTCTTTTCCGGACCGAGCTTCTTCCAGGATCTCTTGCATAAGATTCACACTCTCCTCCACCCCGCCGGAGATCTCCGAAATGAGTTTTTCGATCTCGCCGGTGGCCTCCTCGGTCTGGCGGGAGAGTTCCTTGACCTCGCCCGCCACCACCGCAAAGCCCTTGCCGGCCTCCCCGGCCCGGGCCGCCTCGATGGTGGCGTTGAGCGCTAGAAGATTGGTGCGGCTGGCGATGTCTCGGATGGTCTGGCTGATCTTCCCGATCTGCCCGGAAAGTTCATGCAACCGAGAAATACCCTGCCACACCTCTTCCACCGTCTGCGAGGTCCGCTCGGTCAGATTCTGGGCCTCGTTAAGCAGGGCCTCTCCGGAGGAAACCAGTGCGTACACCTGTTTGACCGCTTCCTCGGCCTGGCCTGTCTCCTCCCTGACCCCCGTGAGTTTGGTCGAGGTCTCCCGGGTTTTCTCCACCAGTACCTTCTGCTGACGGGCCTCTTCCCCGATACCTTCTGCCTCCGAAACCACCGTGCCCGTAATCTCTCCCACCCGGGCGGCCTTTTCCGCAAGATTCATCAGATCCCCGGAAAGCCTTTCCACCATGCGATTGAGGTCCCTTGTCATCTCCCCGATCTCGTCCCGCCCCGTAACCTCAAAACGATAGGTAAAATCGCCGTCCGAGATTCTGGCAATTCCTTTAACCAGCCTGG
>NZ_WFVX01000017.1:0-2360 GCF_015491435.1 Thermosulfurimonas sp. | reverse complement strand
CACGAATTCATCCAGCCCGACCCCCACCGCCGGTGAATAAAACTCTTTTCAGAATTAAGGGTTTTAATCTTTCCCCGGGATCCTTATAATGGAAAAAGGTCCCGGGAGAGGAAAAAGGAGATGAAAAGGCTCCTGGCTATTTTAGTGGTAGTAAGTCTTCTGCTAAGCGGAACAGCTTACGGAGGAAAGAGGGGAGGAATAACCAACGAGATGATTTACGCCAAGCTCCTGGAAATAGAAAAGAGGCAGGCGGTGCTTGAGGCCCAGTTTCGGGAGTTCAAGGAATCGGTGGACAAACGCTTTGAAGAGGTAAACAAGCGCTTCGAACAGGTGGATAAGCGCTTTGAGGAGCTTCGGGGGGACATGAACGCGCGGTTTGACCAGCTTTACACCTTCCTCTGGATCATAACCGCCATCTTTACCGCTCTGGTGGTGGCGGTCATAGGCTTCGCCTACTGGGATAGACGGACCATTATAAGAAGGGCCCGCGAAGAAACGATAGAGGAAGTGGAACGGCTTTACGAGGTAAGTCGGCTGAGGGAATTACTTAAGGCCCTGCGCGAGCTGGCCCGGGAGGACCGGAGGCTGGCGGAGGTATTGCGGAATTTCGGTCTGCTTTAGGGGAAGGGCTGCACGTGAAAATCCTTGCCTTTCAGGGGAGTCCGCGTTTCGGAGGGAACACCGATCTTCTGCTTTCGGCCTTCCTGCGGGAAGCCGAAGCAGCTGGAGCTGAGGTGCGCCGCTACGATCTTTACCGCATGAACTTTCAGGGCTGCATCGAGTGCGGAGGCTGTGATCGCACCGGGGAATGCGTGCTTGAGGACGATCTCGCCCCGGTTTATGCGGAGATCCTTTCCGCACGGGTGATCGTTCTGGCCTCGCCCATCTTTTTTTACAATATCACGGCCCAAACCCAGGCCTTAGTGGAGCGCTCCCAGGCTCTCTGGGTACGAAAGTATGTGCTGAAGAACCTTCCGGAAGGGGAACGTTACGGGATCTTTCTTTCCCTCGGGGCCACCAAGGGGAAAAAGCTCTTTGAGGGGGTGCAGCGGGTGGTGCGGTATTTCTTTGACGCCGTGGGGGTCCGCTATGAGGGCGGGCTTTTTTATCGCGGCGTGGAAAAGAGAGGGGCCATCCGCGAACACCCCACGGCCCTTGCCGAGGCCGAGGCCCTGGGAAGGGCCATCGCTCGGGGGGAGCCTCCCGAAAAATGGCCTCTAACCCGCGATCCCGCGCCTTAAATCTTCTCCCCGCGCAAAAATTCCCGGAAGACTACCTCGGCGTTCTCTAAGGCGCAGAGTTCCCCGCACATGGAGCAGCGTTTGCCGTGAACGGAACGCCTCTCCTCCACGAAACGCCGGGCCTCCTCGGGAAAAAGGAGATGCCTTAGGTGCTCGGCCCAGTTGAGATCCCGCCGGGCCTTGCTCACCCGTTTGTCCCGGAGATCGGCTCTTCCCCTGAGCTTTACCGTATCTCCGATATGGGCCGCAAGGCGTGCGGCCCGCACCCCGACCACCACATCCTCCTCGTTGGGAAGTCCCAGGTGTTCGGCAGGCGTCACGTAGCAGATGAGATCCGCCCCGTGCCAGGCCGAAAGGGCCGCCCCCACCGCCGCGGTGATATGATCCTGGCTGGCCCCCGCATCGCAGGGGAGGGGGCCGAGCATGTAGTGCGGGGCCCCACCGCTCATCTTCTTAGCCAGGCGCACCGAAGTCTCGATCTCATCCAGCGGCACATGCCCCGGACCCTCCACTATCACCTGGCAGCCGGCCGCACGCGCCCTTTCGGCAAGCTCGCAGTTTATGAGAAGCTCGGCCACCTGGGCCCGATCCAGCGAATCGTGTATGGCCCCGGCCCGCATTCCGTTTCCCAGGGAAAGCACGGTATCGTATTTCTTGAGGATTCCCACCAGACGGTCAAACTCCTCATAAAGGGGGTTCTCCTTTCGGTTTTTCACCATCCACTGGGCCATAAGGGAACCGCCCTTGGAGACCAGCCCCCCGTAGCGGTAGCCCTGGGCTTTAAGGCGCTCCAGGGTGAAGAGATTAATCCCGCAGTGGATGGCCATAAAGGCGATTCCGTCCGCACACTGGCGCTCGATGAGCTCAAAAAGATATTCCGGATCGAGCCTCGCCGGATCGCCGTGTTCCCGCATGGTGTCGCAGAAGGCCTGGTAAAGGGGCACGTTTCCCACCGGCAGGCTCACCGTGGCGATGATCTCGCGCCGGATCTGGTCAATATCTCCTGCGGCCGAAAGCTCCATCAGGGTGTCGGCTCCGGCCTCCTCCGCAAGCCGGGCCTTGCGTTTCTCAAGCTCCAGATCACAGAGATCGCTTGAGGTGCCGATGGAGGCGTTGACC
>NZ_WFVX01000016.1:0-3386 GCF_015491435.1 Thermosulfurimonas sp. | reverse complement strand
CTTGGGGGCAACCTTACCGAAAAAGCGGGCCCATAGCCCCCTGCCCTTGAGGAGCTTCAGGGGAAAGACCCCCTCCATGAGGGAGGAACGCCAGTGGCTCAGGATCTCTCCGGCAAAAGCTACCTCCTCCAGAGGAATGATCAGGACCCGGGTGGGGGTCTTGCACCAGAGGGCCTCCCGGATGACCGGAAGGCGCGGGCGTTTTTCCTTTTCGGCGATGAAATTGCGAATCTCTTCTTCCTTCTGGGCCAGGACCTTTTCCAGAGTCGGGTCCATTCGGAGGAGGATTTCCCGACATTCGTTTTTGGCTTTGAGGATCAGCTTGCGCAGGGCCTTTTTTCGGCCCAGACGGGCCAGTTCCTCCACCGCCACCCAGCGTTCGTATTCCTGAAGAAACTGCCGGGTGAGATCCGGGATTTCGGCTGCAGGTTCCGCCGAAGCCCGGACCGGAGTCTCCGGAATCGGCTTCTCCAGGACCGGCCTCTCTGTAAGCGGCCTTTCCGGGGGTTTTTCCTCTTCCCGCGGGACCTCCACCTCCGGAGGAGCCGGGGGGGCCTCTTCCCTCGCCGGTTCCTCCAGTTCCAATTCCAGTTCCAGTTCCGGCAGCTCGGCCTCCTTTTCCGGAACCGCAACCTCTTCTTCCAGGGTCTTTAAGGCCTTTTCCAGTTCGGCTACCTCCTCTCCCACCTCACGCTGCTCAAAATTATGTTTGTAAAGGAGATCTCCGGCCTTTTTCAGGAGATCCAGTTTGGGAGCGGTAACCCGTTCCGGGGTCTTAACCTCCACCAGAATGGTTTCTAGTATTTTTAACAAGCGTTGATTGGGAATATCTAATTTAAATTGTTGTAATTTTTTACACTTTTCTATGGCCTTTTCCGCTATTTCTGGTATAATCTCCCATTCGATGGTCAGGATCTCTCCCACCAGTTCTTCCAGAAGGTGCCGGAAGGATTCCTCGCCTTCCTCGATAATGGGTTCGAGCAGGGAATAGCCCTCGATCTCTTCTTCCTTAAGTTCGGTGGGTTTAGCGGTTTTAAAGATTTCGTCCAGGGCCTTTTCTACCTCTAACTCCAGCTCTAATTCCTGTTGTTCCTTGTCTTTTTCTTCCATAGTGGGCCCCTGCTAAAGGTATTTTTTGGCAATGTAACGCACGCTCAATTTGCTGATGGTCTTCAGGGTATCGAAAACACCGATACCCTTCGGAGCCACGGCTTCGAAATAAGGGGCATTCAGGTCTTTATTGAGGTCTTCCTGGAGCTCTTCCACCGAGAGGATGGGAATGCCCATGGAGGCCAGATCCCGCTTGTTGTACTGGAAGACCAAGGGAATTTCGTGGATATCCACTCCCCATTCGAAGAGGTGTTCCTTGAGATCCGCCAGACTCTCTTTGTTCTTTTCGCGGCGTATGCGCAGGGAATCGGCTACAAAGACCACCCCATCGGCCCCCTTGAGGACAATCTTTCGGGCCGGTTTATAAATGGCCTGCCCGGGAACGGTGTAAAGCTGGAGGCGAATGTCCAGGTCTTTGATCTTTCCCAGACTCAGGGGGAGGAGATCGAAAAAGAGGGTCCTTTCTCCCTTAGTTTCGATGGTCAGGAGTTTTCCCTTAAATCGATCCGGAAGGGCATTATAGATATAAAGAAGATTGGTGGTTTTGCCGGAACGCCCCGGGCCGTAATAGACGATCTTGCAGTAGATCTCTTTCTTCTTGAGGTCTATGAGCGCCATTAAATCTCCTGGATCTCCTTGGCTACCTGGTTGACTTTGAGACGTACCAGGCCCAGGGGAACATCGTCTCTAAAGACCGTCACCAGGATGAGCTCGTCCCGGATCTTGCTGAGATGGATGTTATCCTTCTTTCCTTTATGGTAAAGGATGGAGAAATCGTCTTCCCCCAGGAGCTTGGCGATCTGATTGGTGGCTCCGAAGTTGGCCGCCGCCAGGGCGGCCAGAGAGGTCACATCCACGTCCTGGTTTTCTCCTACCGAAACCAGGATATTACCCGCTTCGTCGATGAGCAAAGCCAGACTCACTCCTATGGAGATGAGATAATCCTGTAACAATTTCTCCAACTGGGCTACCTTTTCGGGAGTTAATACCAGAACGCCCATGATAATCATCCTCCATTTGTTTGACAGAACTAGAATAATATGAATAATAATAACAAATCAAGAGGAAAAATCGGGTATGAAACGGGTCCTTATCATTGACGATTCTCCCCTCATCTGTCGTCTTCTGGAAAAGGCCCTTCTTTCCTTTCCCGAGTTTGTCCCGGTGGGGAAGGCCTCCAACGGAATGGAGGCCCTGGAAATGATAGAGAGGCTGGAGCCGGATGTATGCACGCTGGACGTAAATATGCCGGCCATGGATGGTCTGGTGCTCCTCAAGAAACTTATGGTCCGCAGGCCCATGCCGGTGCTTATGGTTAGTGCTCTCACCAAGGAGGGTTCTAAGACCGCCTTTGAATCCTTACGTTACGGGGCCCTGGATTTTTTGCCCAAGCCTGGAGGTCTCTGGGAGAGCGGTGGGGCTTTCGAGAAGCTCCTTTACGATCGCCTCAAGAGGGTGGCTGCGGTGGATCTGGAAAACATCCGTTTCATCACCCGGAAGAGACTGCGGAAGAAGGGGTTGACCTCGGCTGCCCCGGCCCGGGAGCTGGTGGTGGTGCTGACCAAGGAGGGAAGCTATACCTTTTTCCTGCGTCTCGTCCAGCACCTGGAGGAGATAAGGGCCCCCCAGCTCTGGTGTGTGGCCCTGCCGGACCGATGGGTGGAGTCCTTTGCGGAATATCTGGTCGAGGAGTGCGAACTTCCGGTAAAATTGCTTCAGTCCGGAGAGACTCTCAGGGAGGGGTTCATCTATCTTACCGGGGTGGAACGCTGGTGGAGGCTGGAGGAGGACGAAGAGGGGGGAATCAGGGTGAGGAGTATGACCGTGCCTTCCGGGGTTTCCCGGGAGGATCTTTTTGACAGTCTGCTCCTTGAAGCCTCGGTCCTTCTCAGGGATCGGGTCCTGGCCCTGGTAGGGCCGGGGCGTTTCGAAAAGGGCAAAATCGGTCTGAACGAAGTGCGCAAGAGCGGGGGAAAGGTGCTTATTGCCCGGCGCAGGGAGTGTCTCTATCCGGAGGCCCCTATCTATTTTGCCGAGGGGGGCGGTTTTCCGGAGTATGGGCTGAGGGACCTGGGGGGGTGGCTTAGCCGCTGGCCGGATCGGGGAGAAGGATATGGGAGAAGGGTTGAAGGGTACGCTGGAAGGGCTTAGGCTGGAGGCCCTTCTTCAGGCCCTGGCTCTCTCCGAGGAAAGCGGTGTCCTGCGGGTAGTTTCCGGAGGAAAAGAGGGACAGATACGGCTGCGGAAGGGGCGGGTGGTCGGAGCCGTTTCCCCGG
>NZ_WFVX01000015.1:0-3620 GCF_015491435.1 Thermosulfurimonas sp. | reverse complement strand
ATATCCTTTATCCACTCGCGGTTTTCTAAATACCACTCTAGCGTACGCGAAAGGCCTTCGTCAAGGGAGATCTCCGGTCGCCAGTCAAGAAGCCTTTCCGCCTTCCCGATCTCCGCCCAGGTGACCTTCATGTCCGCCCGGTGAAACTCCCGATACTCCACCCGGGCCTTCTTCCCCAGGAGGTTTTCTATCTTTTCAATCAGGGTGTTGATGGAGACCGGGTTCCTCCCTCCGCCGAGGTTGATGATCTCGTAGCCGAGGGGTCTTAGGGCCCGCACCGTGCCCCGGGCGATGTCGTCCACATAGGTGAAGTCCCGGGCCTGGGTGCCGTCTCCATAGACCACCACCGGTTTCCCTTCGTCAATCCACTTGATGAAGCGAAAATAGCTCATGTCCGGGCGTCCGGCCGGCCCAAAGACCGTAAAGTAGCGGAGGACCGAGACATCAAGCCCGTAAAGGTGGTGATAGGTATAGGCCAGGACCTCTGCGGCCTTCTTGCTTGCGGCATAGGGAGAGAGGGGGCGGTTCACCGGAAGATCCTCCCGGTAGGGAAGCGGGGATCCGGCATAGACCGAGGAGGTGGAGGCGAGGACCATCTTTTTTACCCCTTTTTCCCGCATGAGCTCAAGGAGGTTCAGGGTCCCCTCCACGTTGGTGCGGTAATAGACCCAGGGGTCCTCCATGCTTGCCCGCACCCCGGCCCGGGCCGCAAGATTTATTACCGCCTCCACGGGAAAGGTTTCGAAGAGGACCTTGAGGGCCCCGTGGTTTTCGATATCCACCTCCAGAAAGCGAAAGTCCGGATGTTTTTTAAGCTGTTCAAGGCGCCAGAGCTTGAGCCTTACCGCGTAGTAGTCGTTTAAGTTGTCCACCCCGAGGACCCGGGCCCCTTCGGAAAGCAGAAACTCGCAGGTCTTCCAGCCGATAAACCCCGCCGCTCCGGTGACCAGAATCCAGCCCACAGGATCCCTCCTTTTTGAGGAGGCATTATAGGCCCGGTTGGGTCCTTTAGGAAGGGTTAGGGCAGGGCCCCGTTCTTAAAGGAGAGGACAAGCCCTATGATCACCATGACCAGGATCCAGAGCCAGGAAAGGAACACCGAGAGCCTTCCCCAGCCGTGAGCCCCAACCTCCTTCTGGCCCCTTCCGGCCCGATAGGCCACCAGCCCCACGTAGGAAAGGATCACCAGCCCCATAAGGAAGGTGAGGAGAAAGAGGGCCGTTGAGGACCAGCTGGGATGAACCGGATAGCTGGCAAAGGAATACCCGGCCCGGGAGAGATATTTCATGCGCAGGGCCTCCCGGGCGTAGCTCATGAAAAAGACCGTGGCTGCAAAAAGGGCCCCGATCCTTCCGGTGTGGGGCTCGGGATCCTGCCGCACCGAGAGCAGATAAAGGATGAAAAGGAGCCCGAATCCGGCCCCGAGGAGGAAGAGGGGGTGGGTGTAAAAGCGGAATTCCGCGGGAAGGGAAAGGAGCCACCAGATACCGACCGCAGCCTGAAGCAGGGAAAAGATAAGGGCCAGGCGTGCCCCGGTGCGGGCCGCCCAGGAGAGATAGTCCGGGTCGTAGTCCGCACGGGGGCGGAAATAGCGGGCATAAAAGAGGAGGAAGACCCCGGTTGCCGCCAGGGAGGCGAACAGGAAGTGAAGCAAGCGCGGAAGGCTCAGGGCAAAGAGTTTGCCCCCGGACTGGTATTCCGTGCCTCCTTTTACGGCCCATTCCGGCCATTTTTCCGGATGTAAGGCCTGAAGGGAAAGGGCATGGATGATCACCGCTACGAAAAGGAGGGAGAGGAGGGCCACCAGCGGCCAGAGAGGGTTTCCGGCCCCCTCGTAGCCTCCCCGGAGGTAATAGAGGTAAAGGAGGGAGAAGGAGAGAGCGATCAGGGCCAGGAAGGCCAGCGCCCACCAGGCGGAGATCACGTTGGAAAAATACCAGAAGGGGTCGTAAAGGACCTGGATGAAAAGGAGCGGGGCCACCCCCAGGACGATGACCCAGGAAAGGGTGATGGGCAGGGCCCGGGAAAGCGCACGCGAAAGCCTTAGGCCGTAAGGACCTCCGAAGAGTCTCCCCCAGAGGAGGACGAGCGTTCCTCCGAGAACGAGGTTTACGGCCAGGATATGCAGGGTAAAGGTCAGGACCAGGAGGAAGTCAAAGAGCCAGGGATAGAAAGGAAGCCCGCTTACATCCCGTAACTGTTGAAGATAAAGGGCCAGAGGCTGCATCCTTCCCTCCTCCTTAGGGATTCTCTTTCACCAGGGTGGAGAGGTAGGCCCCGGCAGCCAGCCGCTCCTCCTGGGTGCCTACGAAAGGCGGCATGTAAGGATAGCCGTCAAGCCCCTCCAGGAAACCGGCGAGATCCTCCGGGGTTTTTAGGCCCAGGCCCCTAAGGAGCCGGGGGAGGCTTCGGAGTCCTTTCGGGGAAAGGGCGTGGCAGTTCGCACATTCGTGGGCCACCAGGATCCGCCCCACGGAAAGCCGGTTCTTCTCCGTGATGGTCTTCAGTTCCGGGGGAAGGTACCCCAGACGGGAGAGATACCCCTTTTCGTTAAGGACCTCCACCTCGGAGACTATGCCCTTGGCCGGAAGATCCGCCCCTATCACCTGGTGGGAATACATGAAGCCATTTATGATGTAGGGACGACGGACCCCCTCCCGCAGCCCCTCTCCGGAGAGGATGCCCAGAAAAAGGACTATCAAGGTGAGAAGGGCCAGGGGGACATGGTTTAATCTCGGAAAGAGAATTCCAAAGACCAGGAAATAGAGCCCCACGATCCCTCCGGAGATCGCCGCCACCTTAAGGAGGGTGGAGAGATAGGGGAGGGTCCCTCCGAAGAGGAGGTCCTGGGCCTCGGGGGGAAGTTTTTTAAGCCACCAGTAACCGAAGAGGGCCCCGAGGATAAGCCCGAAAAGGCCCCAGGCCCCGGCAAGACGCGTCACCTCCCGGGCCACCTCGCGTTCTTTAAGAGTGGCGGCGATAAGCAGCGCGTAGAGCCCGGCGATACCGAACATGAAGAAGGTGCGGGCTCCGAGCTGGGGCCAGTAGGTGGGATTGAAGAAGCCGTCGAAGAAACGACCGGTCTCAAGCCACTTTCCCGGGGTGAGCATGAAGGCCAGGATTCCGGTGATGATGATCATGCTGATCCAGGCGGAAAGGGCGTAGAGATAGCCGATCCGAAGATGGGTGCGCTCGTCCACCTTGCCCAGGGTGTAGTAGTAGGTATAGATGGTGGCCACCTCGATGAGGAAGAAGACCCACTCCGTGGCCCAGCCCCAGACATAATTATGGATCAGGGCCGAGATCCCCCGGGGGCTGGACACGGTGGCCGAATACCAGATCCCCACCCCGGAAAGGGAACCGAACACGAAGCAAAAGATCAGGATAAGGAGGGTGTAGCGCCGGATGAAGGAAAGGAGCTCCGGCCGGCCCTCCCGATAGGCCTTTCTCTCGATATAGACATTGAACCAGAAGGCCCCCACCGCAAGGTGCGAGGGGAGAATGTGAAAGGAGGCGATAAGCCCGATTACCAGGGCCGAAGAAAGATAGGGCACCACCCAGATAGGATACATACCCCACCTCCCCTGAAGGATGATTCAGATTTTATATAAAAAATTTTT
>NZ_WFVX01000014.1:0-16090 GCF_015491435.1 Thermosulfurimonas sp. | reverse complement strand
TTCGGTAAGAGCCTGCTCTATGCGTTCGACCGGGATACCGACCTCCTCGGCCAGGATTCGGCTCAGGTCGCGAAAAAACGACCACTTGTCCCGGGCGCTTACCTCCGGGAGGATACCCCGAGTACAGAGCAAGTGACTCAGTCGCATCCTACTCCGGAACCACCAGGACTACGCGTTCCCCGTCCCGGTAGAGGGCACAGAGCCGGTCTCCCTCATCGGAATTAAGAAAAAGGAATACCGGCCGACTTTCCCCGGCAAACTGGGCCAGGGCCTCTTCCACCGACATGGGCTTCAAAGCCACCCTCTCGATCAGGATTTCCGGAGGAGTTTCCTCGGCCGAAAGGGTCACCGGGGGAGGTTCCTCGCGCCGTCCTTTTTTGGTTATGCCCTTCCGCTTTTCCCGCAACCGTTTGATCTGTTTTTCCAGTACATCCGTCACCAGATCGATGGCCTCATACATGTCCTGGGTCTCCTCGCGGGCGGTGACATCCATGCCGTCCCCCCGGAGGATAACCTCGGCCTCCTGGCGAAACTTTTCGGCCTTAAGAATTACATGGGCCTCTACCGGCCCCTCGAAATACTTTTCCAGCCGGCCTATCTTCTTGCGCACGTACTCCTTCAACCCCTCCGAAGATTCCAGATGTCTGAAAGTGATGTTGATCTGCATAACCTCTACCTCCTGCCTTGGTATCAGGTTTTTCTCCGTTGCCGGGCCGGGGGAATACCCAGAAGATCCCGGTATTTGGCCACCGTGCGACGCGCTATTTTAACCCTATATTGCTCACTTAGCATCCGGGCCAGGTCCTGATCGCTATAGGGACGTTTGGGATCCTCCGCGGCAATGAGTTCCTGCAGATACCTTTTTACCGCCTCCGAGGAAACCGCCTCCCCTCCCTCTCTCTTGAGCCCCGAAGGAAAGAAGAACTTGAGTTCAAAGAGACCGTGAGGGGTTTCGGCGTATTTATGGTGGGTAACCCTGCTCACCGTGGATTCATGTACCCCCACCCGCTCGGCCACCTCGCGCAGATTGAGCGGACGAAGATAGGCCGGCCCCTTCTCCAGGAAGTCCCGCTGCAGTTCGGCCAGGACCTCGGCCACCTTAAGAAGGGTCTTCTCCCGCTGATCCAGACTCCGGATCAGCCATTCCGCGGAACGCAGACGCTCCCGAAGGAAGACCTTGGCCTTGCGGGGAACGGTGGGATCGGCCAGAAGTTTGCGGTAACGGGCGCTTATGCGCAACCGGGGCATGCCCTCGTCATATAGCCGAACCCGCCAGCGGCCTTCCTGGTAAAAAAAGATCACGTCCGGTTCCAGATAAAGGGTCACCCCTCCCGAGGAATAAGCCCGCCCCGGAAAGGGTTCCAGTCCCCGGATAATCTCCAGGGCCTGGCTTATCTCCCGGGGAGAGGTTTTAAGCTTGCGGGCCAAAAATTCCGGCCCCCGGGGGATATCGGAGAGATGATCGCGCACGATCTCCACCACCAGCCCGGAATCTATTCCCAAATAGGAAAGCTGGGCCAGAAGACACTCCCTGACCTCAAGGGAAGCCACCCCCACCGGATCGAAGTATTTGATTCGCTCCCGCACCCCCTCCACCAGCGCAACCGAAACCCCCAGATCCTGCGCGATCTCGGAGGGCGAAAGGGTGAGGTACCCCCTCTCGTTGATGTTCTGAATGATATACTCCGCCACCCGGCGTTCCGCCTCGGAAAAGGCGGCCAGCGACACCTGCCACAGGAGGTGCCCGTAAAGATCTTCCTCCTTGTGCAGACGGGCCTCCCAGGAAACAGGCTCCGCCTCCTCGAAACTGTGGGTGGGATAGGGAGAAAACTCCTCCTCGAAGAGATCCTCCCAGGACCCCTCCACCCCTGCCGGTCCGGTCTCGGCGTAAAGCTCCTCCAGGGAAAGATCCGAATGCTCGTTTTCCACCTCCAGCACCGGATTTCTCTCCAGTTCCTCCCGCAGATACTGCTCCAGCTCCAGCCGATTAAACTGCAGAAGCTTCAGAGCCAGACGCAGCTGCGGGGAGAGGAGAAGCTCCGGACGCTGCTGCAGATGGAGTTTGAGGTCCAGGGCCATGCGCCTTCCTACAGGGTGAAATCCTCTCCCAGATAAAGACGTCGCACCTCGGAATGGGTCACCACTTCCTCCGGGGGACCCGCAGCCACTACCCTTCCCTCAGCCATAATATAAGCCCGATCGCACACCGCCAGAGTATCCCGGACATTATGATCGGAGATGAGGATCCCCAGCCCCCTGGACTTGAGCTGGGCCAGAAGTCGCTTGAGATCGGAGACGGCCAGGGGATCTATCCCGGCAAAAGGTTCGTCCAGGAGGAGAAAACGAGGCTCCATGGCCAGGGCCCGCATGATCTCCACCCGGCGTCGCTCTCCTCCGGAAAGGGAATAAGCCTTCTGTCGGCGTAACCCTTCCAGCCCCAGAAGGGTCAAAAGCCGCTCCAGGCGCTCGGAAATTTCTTCCGTCTTAAGCTTCAGTTCCTCCAGTACCAGTCTCACATTGTCCTCCACGGTAAGTCTTCGAAAGACCGAGGGTTCCTGGGGAAGATATATGATACCCTTTCGAGCCCGTTTGTACACCGGCAGATGCCCTATGGGTTCCTGATCCAGGAAGACATCCCCGGTCTCCGGACGCAAAAATCCCGCCAGTATGTAAAAGGTGGTAGTCTTTCCCGCTCCGTTAGGCCCGAGAAGGCCTACTATCTCTCCGGGGGATACGTAAAGATCCACCCCCTTGACCGCCTCCTTTCTCCCGAAGCGTTTACGCAACCCCTGGGCCCGGAAGATACCCTCAGTCCGTATAGACATAGGCCTCCACCGGCTGCCCCGGCCCGGAAAGGACCTCGCTGCGATCGTCCTGGAAGTAAATGATAACCACCGCGCCGCGAACCTCATCCTTTCCGTGCCACACCCGGGGATGATCCTCCAGAACCAGCCGATCGTCCTTGCGGAAATAAACCGCCTTGCCCGAAAGGGACCGCCAGGGCCCCTTCTCTATGCGCACGTTTCCCAGGGCGATTAACTTGACCACCTCCCTTTTGCCCTTCACCGTTCGATAATAAACGTAAAGACGATCGGCCCAGATCCTGAGATCCCCTTTCCGGGCCTTCACCTTGCCGGAAAAAACGGCGATCTTTTCCTGTTCCAGGACCTCCATGTGTTGAGAACGGATATCGATCTGACTGGCTCCGAGGGGAGAGACCCAGCTCAGCAAAAAAAGCAGCACCAGAAGCAGTCTAGGCATGAAATTCTACCCGGCTCTGTTTAAAGATGCGCAATTTACCGGTCTTAAGATCATATTCGAACCCCACTCCATGAAGGACCATCCCCCGATCCTTGAGAAGAAGGGGCTGATCGCCGCTGAGCTTTTCCTCCTCCGGACGATAATAGAGGGTGCGGGTGTAAAGGGTGCCCTTGTTCGGGGTGTGGAGCACCACTTTTCCCTGAAAGAAAAAGAGCCGGCGGGAGAAGAAATAGACCCCTCGCCGGGCCTCCAGGTGCAGCCCGGCCCTTTCCCGGGAGACAATACGCGGATGGGTCATCTCCAGGCGGCTCCGGAACCGGTAGGCCTGATCCGCCCGGACCACCCAGCGAACCCGCCCCCTCCTCCAGAACACATACTCCAGATGCTTAAAAGAATTTTCGGGTTTAGGAGAGGTCTTTTCTTTCTGGTCGTTTTTTTCCTTCTTCTGTTCCACCGGTGGATTCTTGACCGGAGGAGCAGGCGAAGGAGGCGGACCACAGCTCACCACCAGCCACATTATTCCCAGAACTAACCACCAAAAACGCGCCATACCTCCTCCCATTTTCCCTGAGCCTTGAGCAGCAGATCGCACACCTCGCGTACCGCCCCCCGTCCTCCCGGATGCCGGGTAATATAATGCACGTACTCCTTCACCGGGGGCCAGGCCTCGGGCACGGTGATCGCAAATCCCACTCTTTTGAGTACCGGTATGTCCACCCAATCGTCCCCCATATAGGCTACCTCTTCGTCTCGCAGCCCTTTTTCCCGCAGGAGTTCCTGGTAGAGCCTTCCTTTCTCCAGCTCTCCCTGAATGACCGTTTCGATTCCGAGCTCCCGGGCCCGGAAGGCCACCGGAAGGGAGGTACGGCTGGAAAGGATGCCCACCTCCAGGCCCATCCTCTGAAGGAGCTTTATCCCCAGACCGTCCTGCACGAAAAAACTCTTTATCTCTCGGCCCTCGGAATCCACAATGATCCTCCCCTCGGTGAGGATACCATCCACATCCAGGAGCAGAAAGCGCACCCTTCGGGCCCTCTCCAGAACTTCCTTAGGATATTCCATGTTCCCTCAAAACCCCGTAAATATCTCGGATTACCGCCAGCAGGTGCGGAATATCGCTTAAGGGTAAACTATTGGGGCCATCACAGAGGGCCCGATCCGGCTGGGGATGAACCTCCATGAAGATACCGTCCACCCCGCAGGCCACCGCCGCCCGCAAAAGGGGAAAGGCGAACTCCCGCTGCCCGGAGGAGGCTCCCTGCCCTCCCCCGGGGAGCTGGACACTGTGGGTGGCGTCAAAGATCACCGGGGCCCCCAAGGTACGCATAATGGGCAGGGAACGCATATCCACCACCAGATTGTGATAACCGAAGGTGGTCCCCCGTTCGGTAAGAAAGACCAGCTCGGCCCCTCCGGCCCGGGCCTTCTCCAGGGAATATTTCATATCCCAGGGGGCCATGAACTGCCCCTTCTTGAGGTTAAGGGGCTTTCCGGTGCGCGCCGCGGCCAGGATAAGATCGGTCTGCCGGCAGAGAAAGGCCGGAATCTGAATCAGATCCACCACCTCGGATACCGGCTCGGCCTGCCAGGCCTCGTGGATATCGGTGGTTACCGGGACCCCCACCCTTTCACGAACCTCCGAAAGCCAGGAAAGCCCCTTTTCCATCCCCGGCCCCCGAAAGGAGGAAATAGAGGTACGGTTGGCCTTATCAAAAGAGCTCTTAAAGACATAATAAAAACCGTACTCCCGGGCGGCCTGGCGCATAAACTCTGCCACCTCCAGGGCCAGATCCAGACTCTCCAGCACACAGGGACCGGCAATCAGAAGGGGCCCCTGCCGTTCCTTTTCCCATTCCCGAAGATCGGTCATGATGTTTAAATTTTAGACGGTTCGGGGTAGCCTCTCAAGGGATGAACACCATCCGCGAAATCGGTACCATCCGCAAGAAATGGCGTGATCGTCTGCCCATAGCCCTGGTTTTTCCCCATCTTTATTCCGTGGGCATGGCCAATCTGGGGTTCCTGTCTCTGTACGAAACCCTCAATCGCGAGGAGGATCTGGTCTGCGAACGTTTCTTCTGGTCCGAAGATCTTTCCCGTTTGCGTTCCCTGGAATCCGAACGTCCTTTAAGGGATTTTGCCCTGGTTCTCTTTTCCGTTCCCTTTGAGGCGGACTACCCCCGGGTGCTGCAGATCCTTCTGGCCGCGGGGCTCCCCCTCGACCCCCGGAAGCGACACCTTCCGGTCCTGGCCGGAGGGATAGCCCTGTGGTTAAATCCCCGTCCCCTCTTTCCCTTTCTGGACGGTTTTCTTCTGGGGGAACTCGAAGCCCTGGATCGGGCCCTGATCGAGGCCCTGCGAAAGGGGGGCGAGAACAAACCTCTCCTGCTGGAGCAGCTTCGCCAGGTGCCGGGCTTTCTCCATCCCGAAGGGCCCTTTCCGGTGAGCATCGCCAAGGCCCCGGAACTGCGTCGTCCCCTGGTCTCGCATCTCCGTTCCCCGGAGGCCGAATTCGGGGAATGCCAGCTGATAGAGGTGACCCGGGGGTGCGGACAGGGGTGTCGGTTCTGCGCCGCCGGTTATCTTTATCGTCCCCCCCGGCGCCCCCCTGCGGACACCTTCCCGGAAATCTTCTCCGAACTGGAGTCCGGGGTCAAAGTGGGCCTGATCGGGCTGGAATTTTTGCCCCAGGAGGAGATCGTGGCCTTCGCCCGCGAACTTCTGCGCCGGGGACACGGCTTGTCCTTTTCTTCGCTGCGGGTGGATGCCCTGCGGGAAGAGCTGAGAGAGATCTTTTCCGCAACCCGCACCCTTACCCTGGCTCCTGAGGCCGGAAGCCCCCGGCTTCGACGCATCATCAACAAACGTCTTCCGGAAGAAACCATCCTTTCTGCGGCCCGCCGGCTGAAAACCTGGCCGGTAAGACGGCTCAAACTCTACTTCATGTTCGGTCTTCCCGGGGAAACCGAGGAGGATCTGAGGGCCATCCCCCAGCTGGCAGGGAAGATCCGGGAGCTTTCCGGAAAGGAGATCACCGTATCGCTCTCTCCCTTTGTACCCAAACCCTGGACCCCCTTTCAGTGGGCCCGCTTCGAGGATCCCGAAATTCTGAAAAAGAAAGCCCGTTTCCTGAAGCGACTCCTCTTGCGACAGGGAATAAAGGTGTCGTTAGAATCCATACGTATGGCCCGGCTTCAGGCCCTTCTCTCGCGCGGGAAGGAAGACCTGGCCCCTTTGCTCAAGGGACTGGCCCGGGGAGAACCCCTCTCCCGGCTCCTTAAGACCCCTCCGGCCTCCATCCGGCCCGTCTTTTCCGGATTTGAGCCCGGATCTCCGCTTCCCTGGGAGGAGGTGGTCCGCACCGGCCTGGACAGGGACTTTCTTTTCCAGGAATGGGAAAAGGCCCTTCAAGCCGAGGAAAGCCCGCCCTGTCCCTCCACCCGGAAATGCCGCCGGTGCGGGGCCTGTTTAACCCTTTATGGTTCGCCTTGAGGCCTGGATCTGAAGGAGCTGCTTGCGAAAGATGTGCTGCACCAGACGATCCCGATCCTCCTCGGTAATCCACACGAACTTGAAGGCCGCTTCTTTCTCCTCCAACCGGACCACCTCACCGTAGCAGCGGAGGAATTCGTACTCCGGAAGAAGCCCCAGGTCCAGCTCGAAAAGATCTCCCACCGCGGGTAGAGGCTCAATAGGAAAACGAATCCCGGCCCCACTGATATTGGCCACCACCTCCCGGAATTCCTTCAGGGCCTCGCTTTTCACCTCCACTAGGAGTCGATCCAGCTTAAGGGCCAGAATCTCCAGGACTTCGGCCAGATCCCGGTTCTTCTCCCGCAATTTCTGGAGATGATAGCTAAGCTTGCGGGATTCCCGGGGGGTGCGCAGGGGATCGATCCAGGGTTCCTCTTCCCCGGTGCGATATTTGGCTATCCGTTGCGCAAACTCTTCCGGTGAGATCCTGCGATACCGGATGAGGATGCGGTCGTCTATCCGGACATGTTGCCGGGCCTCGGAGGAATTTTCGGGATTCATTTGACCTCCCTGGGAATTATTTCCTGGCCTATTTTTCCGGAAAAAGTTTCCCGATATTTTAAAAGGGGATTTTTCTTCTGTAAAAGGATGATTTCCACCCGCCGATTGGCCGCCCGATGCTGGGGAGTGTCGTTAGGATAAAGGGGACGCGAGGGGCCGTAGCCCACCGCCGCCACCTGTTCCGGCAAGACATAACCTTTCTTGAGCAGGTATTCCACCACCGCCACGGCCCGGGCCGCGGAAAGCTCCCAGTTGGAACGATAACGCCCCCCTCGGGGAGGAGTGTTATCGGTGTGTCCGGCCACGATGATCTCTCCGTCGAAAAGCTTGAATACATCCCCCAGGCTGTCCAGGATACGTTTGGCCTGAGGAGTAAGGGTGGCACTGCCCGGAGGAAAAATCAATTGATTATTAAGACGCAGAACCACCCGGTCTTCCAGGCTTTCGATCTGAATCTGCCCCTTGATCAGCTCCAGTTTAACCGCGGATTTTAAGCGTTCCAGCAGTTCCTCCACGGTAAACCGGGTCTCGAACTCCCGCGACACGATGTCCAGCCCCTTGGGGATCTCAAAGACCACCTCCTCCCGCTGCACCCCGAAGGCGTTGCGCAGGGAACCGGCCACCTCCTTAAACTTGGCCACATCCATCTCCGAAAAGGAGAGCAGAAGCACGAAGAAACATAGCAGAAGACTCATGAGATCGGAAAAGGTGGTCATCCATTTGGGGGCGCCGCTTTCGCACTGATTCTTCTCTTCCTCGGCCATCTCTTACTCCTCGGAACCGGAGGCCTTTCTCTTCTTGGGCGGAAGGAAGGTCTGGAGCACCTCCTCCAGGACCCGGGGATTGAGACCCTTCTGGATCCCCAGAACCCCTTCGATAATGACCTTTTTACCCAGTAATTCCTCTTCCGAGCGCAGGGAAAGCTTATCCGCTATGGGAAGGAAGATGAGGTTGGCCATCACCGCTCCGTAGAGGGTGGTGAGAAGGGCCACGGCCATGGCCGGACCGATGGTCTTGGGATCCTCCATGGAGGAGAGCATCTGCACCAGACCGATGAGGGTCCCGATCATCCCGAAGGCCGGAGCCGCATCCCCCATGGACTTAAACATGTTTATCCCTACTTCGTGCCGCTGGGCCGTAAGCTGCATCTCCTTGGAAAGGACCTCCTCGATGAAATCGGCCTCGTGTCCATCCACACAGAACATAATGGCCTTTTTGAGAAAAGGATCCTCTATGGGCTGTTTTTCCAGCTTAAGCAGCCCTTCTCTTCGAGCAATATTGGCCAGAGTGACGATTTCCTTGATGATCTCTTCCGGAGGCTTGACCTTGTAAAAAAAGGCCTTCATAGCCACGTTTATGGACCCCAGCACCTCGTTGAGGGAAAAGCGAATGAAGGTGGCGGCTATGGTACCCCCCACGGTAATCAGGATGGAGGGAATGTTGATATATATTCCTATCTGCCCCCCCACCACGATGGATCCGGTGAGGAGCACCATCCCCAGAATCAATCCTACTACCGTACCGAGGTCCATACTCCCTCCTTAATCGGCAGACTATTCCTTTTATCGGACGGATCGTTTAGAAGTTTATCACAGGAAGGGGAAAAATTTACTGGTCGGGGCGGGCGGATTTGAACCGCCGACCCCCTGCTCCCAAGGCAGGTGCGCTGCCAGACTGCGCTACGCCCCGTACGGAAAAATTTTACAACCCCTTCAGAAAATCAGGGAGCATCTCCCGGAGAGCCGCCAGGGCCCGCCCCCGGTGACTGAAACGGTTCTTGAATTCCGGCGAGATCTCCGCGGCGGTTTTCTGAAAATTGAACTCCACCGGCAAAAAGATCGGATCGTAACCGAAGCCCTGTTCCCCCCGGGGAGCCGTGGCGATCAGCCCCTCCCATACCCCTTCGGCCTTAAGCCATCTTCCCGAGGGATGATAGACGATGATCACACACCGGAAACGGGCGGTGCGATTCTCCCAGGGCACGTTCTTCATGCGCTCGAGCAACTCCCGAATGTTGTCTTCGTCCGAGGCCCCGGGCCCTGCGAATCTGGCCGACCGGACCCCCGGAGCCCCACCCAGGGCATCCACCTCCAGCCCGGAATCATCGGCCAGGGCCAGATGCCCGGTGGCCAGGGCCCAATGACGGGCCTTAAGAAAGGCATTGTCGAAAAAGGTGCTCCCCACTTCCTCCGGAGGGGAAATCTCCGGAAAATCCTGGGCGGTAAGGATCTTAAAGGGTAACCCCTCCAGAAGAGCCTTTAACTCCCGAATCTTCCCCTCATTACCCGTAGCCAGGACCAGAACCTTGCGTCTCATAGCAGGACCTCTTTCTGTAAGGATATTAAGGTGGAAATAGCCTGATCCGCCAAGCCTTTCATCTCCTCCAGTCTATCCCAGGGGAAAGGCCCCTTTTCTCCGCTCACCTGGATCTCCACCCATCCCCCGGATTCGGCCCGGACAAAATTGGCATCCACCTCGGCCACGGCATCCTCCTCGAAACAAAGATCCACCCGCACCTCACCTTCCACAATCCCGCAACTGATGGCCGCCACATACTCCCGGATCGGGTCCCGGGCAAGCACACCCTTTTCCAGAAGTTTTTTTACCGCCAATTTCAGGGCAATGAAAGCCCCGGTGATGGCGGCGGTGCGGGTTCCGCCGTCGGCCTGCAATACATCGCAATCCACCCAGAAGGTCCTCTCTCCCAGGGCCGAAAGATCCACCACCGCCCGCAGACTTCGCCCGATGAGTCGCTGAATCTCCTGCGAGCGCCCCTTGCGTCCGAAGGTCTCCCGGGGAGAACGGGTTTCGGTGGCCCGGGGAAGGAGGGCGTATTCGGCGGTAATCCATCCGCAACCGGTATCCTTGAGAAAAGGGGGCACCCTTTCCTCCACCGATACCGCACACAGGACTTTGGTATCCCCCAGCTCGAAAAGACAGGACCCCTCCGCGTACTTGAGAAAATCCTTCTCGATACGCACCGGACGAATCTGATGAGGAAGCCTTCCGTCAGGACGCATTTCTTTTTTCTGTAACAGAAACCGGTATTCGGTCAAGCTCCGGTTCCAGCCCCAGGGATCTTTCCAGGGAGATGGCCCGGGCCGGACAGGTATTCAGACAGTTCAAACAGCGAATACATTCCACAGAATTTAATTCCCGGGGAATCCTCAATTCCATGGGACATACATCTTCGCACAGACCACAGAGCACGCATTTTCTCTCCTCCCAGCGTAACCGAAAGAGCCCGATCCGGTTAAAGAATCCATAGATCAGGCCCAGGGGACAGAATAGCTTACAGAACAACCGGTGATAGAGGATCACCCCCAGGAGCACACCCACCAGGACGGTGAGCTTCCAGTAGAAGAGGAGCCCCACCAGGGTCCGCAGCCCGGGTTCGGTGAGGAGATTGGGAAGGGCCGCCTCCAGGGTTCCCGCCGGACAAAATATCCGGCAGAACCATACCTCTCCATAGCCGGTGGGACCGCGCAGGGCCAGGGGAAGAAAAAGGACCAGGATCAGAAGAAACCCCCATTTAAAGTATCGCAGCCCCCGGGGGAGAATTATCTTGGGACCCGGGAGTCGATACAGCCATTCCTGGAGGAAACCGAAGGGACAGATCCAGCCGCACACGAAACGCCCCAGGAGAAGTCCGTAAAGCAGGAGGGTGCCCAGGGCGTAGAGTCCGGCCTCCAGAGCCACCCGGGGCAGGGCCCGCAGGGAGGCCATTACGTGCTGAAGGATCCCCAGAGGACAGGCCATTACCGCCAGGGGGCAGGAGTAACAGTTCAGACCGGGAAAACAGAGATTTTTCCAACGCCCGGTGTAAATTCCTCCGTGGAGGAAAAAACCCAGATAGGAATTGGCCCACACCGCGGATAGAAACTGAAAGAAAGGACGCCGTTTCATTGAAGACCTATGCAGGAGAGACAGAGGGTAGCCGCCCGAAAATGGACGAACTTAAACCCCTGGAGCACGATCCCGCTTCCCAGCATCGCCGCCGCCACCCACCACAGATAAAAGGGTATTCTCTTTAACCTAGACACTTTTCCAGATAAGAAGCCAGTTCGTCGGCCAGGGTTTCGATCAATTGCTGATCCTCCCCTTCCACCATCACCCGATATTTGGGTTCGGTGCCGGAGGGACGCACCAGGACCCGCCCCTTGTCGCCCAGGATCTCCCGGGCCCGACGCATTCGCTCCGAAAAGCCTTCTATCTCCTCCGGAGGCCTCTTTTCCCTCACCCGGACACTCCTGATTACCTGGGGGACCCGATCAAAAAGGTTCAGGATCTCCGAGGCGGGCTCTTCCTTCTGCCGCATGACCGCCAGCACCCGCAGAGCGGTAAGGATGCCGTCCCCGGTGGTACTCTGGTCGAGGAAGACGATGTGTCCGGATTGTTCTCCCCCCAGGCGGAGCCCTTCCTCGCGCATCTTTTCCACCACGTACCGATCCCCTACCTGGGTACGGATTACCTCAATACCCTCGGCCTTCAGGAAACGCTCCAGCCCCAGATTGCTCATCACCGTGACCGCTACCGCATTTCCCCAGAGTTCGCCCCGTTGTTTCAGGTCCCGGGCCAGATAGGCCAGGAGATGGTCGCCGTCGAGGATCCTTCCCTTTTCGTCCACCATCACCAGCCGATCCCCGTCTCCATCGAAGGCCAACCCCACTTCGGCACCCTCCTCCAGCACCTTCTTCTGGAGGGCCTGGGGATAAAGGGCTCCGCATTCCTGATTGATATTCAAACCGTCCGGGGAACAGCCCAGGCGGATCACCCGGGCCCCGAGTTCTTCCAGGATCTCCGGCGCCACCCGATAGGTGGCCCCGTGGGCACAATCCACCACTATCCGCATACCCTCCAGATCCATCTTTTCCGGAAAGGCCCGTTTGAGATAGACCATATACCGGCCCCGGGCGTCCTCGATGCGGTAGGCCCTGCCGATGCCCTCTCCCCGGGAGCGGGCCTGGTCCAGAACGGAGGAATTCAGGAGCTCCTCGATACGCTCCTCCTGCTCGTCGGGAAGCTTGAATCCGTCGGCGGCAAAGATCTTGATTCCGTTATCATAAAAAGGATTGTGCGAGGCGGAGATCATCACCCCGGCTTCGGCCCGGAGATCACGGGTAAGGAAAGCCACCGCCGGCGTGGGCAAAGGCCCCACCAGCCAGGCCTCGGCTCCCATGGAAAGGACCCCGGAAGCCAGGGCCATTTCCAGCATGTAGCCGGAAAGACGGGTATCCTTGCCGATGATGATCCGGCGATGACGCCCCTGATTCCGGAAAAGATACCCCACCGCCATGCCCACCCGGAGGGCCACCTCCGGGGTCATGGGATACTGATTGGCCTCGCCGCGAATACCGTCGGTGCCGAAAAGCTTCACCCTCCCCTCCGAAGATAGACTTGTACCTGCACCTTATCAGGACTTATATGCATGACTCCTTCGGGAATTTCAAGGGGTACCCGCACCTCAAAGGACTCCTTCCGGTGGGAAAGATCTATGGGGTAGGTGGAAAGGGCCTGAAGACGGGCCAGCACGCTGCGAGCCCCCTTTACCCTTACACTGGGAGGTGAAACCCTCACCCGGTCGAGCACATACCCCTTTTCCGGCTGTCCCTGAAACTGGGGTACCACCTTGATCCACTTGATTACCACCCGATCCAGAAGGACTTCCACCCGGGAAGGTTGCACCTCCTCCACCTGAAGTCCGGAGGGAAGAGGAACCTGATCCGGGGTAAGCCTGATCACCTGAAGCCCCGGTCGCAGATGGGAAAGGTCGAGAACGATGATTCGTGGGCGATCGGGAAGGGCCCGGAAGAGACTGCGGGGCCCGATCACCTTCACCTTCACCGTGGAGGGCTCGCACCGCAGGAGCACCGTGCGTGGGGGAAGGTCGCGACAGATGATCCGGGCGGGGATTTCCCGGGAAACCTTATCCTGGAGGGCCACAAAGAACCAGAGCAGGGTGGCAAAAAATACGGCGGTGAGCTTGAGAAAGAAATCCTCGTACTTCTTAAAAAGCCTCATTTGAAGATCTTCCTCCTCCACCAGGGTTCCACGGAATGGAACCCCAGCAATTCGGAAAGCATCCGGCGCAGGGTGGCCGGGGAGATCTCACGGGTAATTTTACCCCCTACGGCCAGGGACACCGCCCCGGTCTCCTCGGAGACCACCACCGAGACGGCATCCGTGACCTCGGTGATGCCTATGGCCGCCCGATGGCGTGTGCCCAGACCACGCCCCACCATGGGATTGGTGGAAAGGGGAAGGATCACCCCTGCCGCCACGACCTTGTTCTCGCGGATGATCACCGCTCCATCGTGGAGGGGAGAAAAGGGATGAAAGATACTCAGGAGAAGATCCCGGCTTACCCGGGCTTCCAGAGGGGTTCCGGATTCCACAAACTCGTTGAGACCGGTCTCCCGTTCGAAAACGATCAGGGCCCCGATCTTCTTCTCGGCCATGGTGGCTACCGCCTTAACCACCTCCTCGATCACCTGAGAATACTCGGTCTGGACCTTGACAAAGGGGGAACGCCCCATGTGCATGAGGGCCCGGCGGATGTCTTCCTGAAAGATGATCACCACCACCAGAAAGATGGAGGACATGAAGGTCCCCAGCAACCAGTGCAGGGTGAGGAGCTGGAGGTGTTCGGCCACAAAATACATGACCACGATCACCGCCAGCCCGGCCACCATCTGGACGGCCCGGGTCCCCCGAATGAGGAGCAGGAGACGGTAAAAAAGATAGGACACAATGGAAATATCCAGCAGATCCTGCCAGCGCAAAAATTTCCAAAAGGGCCAGAGATGCATGAAAAACCAACCTTACCTGAGATATTCGATTACCCTGAGGGCCTCCCGACACCAGGCCACATTGTGGACCCGCACCAGGTCCACCCCGGCCAGGGCCAGATATACCACCACCGCCACGGTCCCCAGATCCCGTTCCCGGGGCTCCTTCTTGAGGATCTCCCCCAGAAAGGCCTTGCGCGAGGGACCGTAAAGTAAAGGATATCCCAGTTCTCGAAAAAACGACACCGCTTTCAGGAGCTCCAGATTGTGCGCAAAGGTCTTGCCGAACCCTATACCCGGATCCAGAATGATGGCCTCCCGCGGAACCCCCAGCGCATGAACCTTCTCCGCCCTTTCCCGAAGAAAATCCCGGATCTCTCCCCGTAGATCCTCATAGCGAGGGTCAAGTTGCATGGTCTGAGGGGTGCCTTTCATGTGCATGAGCACCACCGGGGGGCGGTGGCGCCGAATCACCTCGGCCATCCGCGGATCAAAACGCAGGGCACTCACGTCGTTTATTATGTCGGCCCCGGCGGAAAGGGCCTCCTCCGCCACCCGGGCCTTATACGTATCCACGGAAATGGGGATCTCGGGAAACCTGCGACGCACCGCTTCGATCACCGGAATCACCCGCCGGAGTTCCTCCTCCTCGGGCACCGGTTGAGCAAAGGGACGGGTAGATTCCCCCCCTATATCCAGGATGTCGGCTCCGTCCTCGATCAAACGTTCGGCCTGCCGCAGGGCGGCCTCGGGCTTAACGTAATACCCCCCGTCGGAAAAAGAGTCCGGCGTTACATTGAGGATACCCATAATGTAAGTCTTCTTGCCCCAGGAAAAATCCCTGCCTCTAATCCTCATCGATCCTGATATCCCCGAGGGGCTCAACATCCCGAAGGAGTTCCTTGAGGGTCTCTCCGTCGATGGTCTCTTCCTCGAGAAGGGCTTCGGCCAGAAGATGGAGATATTTAATATAGCGGGCCAGGATTTCGCAATCCTTGGTGTAACAGCGATGGATAATCCGGCGAATTTCCTCGTCGATCTCCTGCGCGGTCTTTTCGCTATAAGCCCGTATATCCGCCGGATTACGGTTTACATAGCCGGGCTCACGTTGGGGGAAGACCAGGGGCCCCAGACGTTTGCTCATCCCCCATTCGCAAACCATCTTCCGGGCGATCTCCGTAGCCTTCTCCAGGTCGTCCCCGGCCCCGGTGGAGGCCTCCCCGAAAACATACTCTTCGGCCACCCGGCCTCCCAGAAGGGTCATGATCCGTTTCAGGAGGTATTCCCTGGAATATACATGGCGTTCGTCCACCGGCAGCTGCTGCACTACCCCCAGGGTGTGGGAGCGGGGAATGATGGAGATCTTGTAAATGGGGTCCATACCCGGCAGGAGATAGGCGATGAGGGCATGCCCCGCCTCGTGATAGGCGGCCAGTTGTTTCTCCTCCTCGCTGATGATGATCCCTTTGCGCTCCCGGCCGAGGAGGATCTTGTCCTTGGCCTTTTCTATATCCTCCAGATCTACCCGTTCCTTTCCGGATCGGGCGGCCAGAATGGCGGCCTCATTCAGGAGGTTGGCCAGATCCGCTCCGGTAAATCCGGGCGTGCTTTTGGCCAATCGGGTCAGATCTACGTCCTCGGCCAGCTGGATCTTGCGGGCATGGACCCGGAGAATGGCCTCCCGCCCCTTGAGATCCGGAGGCGGAACGGTGATCCGACGATCGAAACGACCGGGACGCAGGAGGGCCGGATCCAATATGTCCGGACGATTGGTAGCTGCCACCACGATGATCCCTTCCTGGGAATCGAAACCGTCCATCTCCACCAGAAGCTGATTGAGGGTCTGCTCTCTTTCCTCGTGCCCCCCGCCGGCTCCGGCCACCCGGTGACGCCCCACCGCGTCGATCTCGTCGATGAAGATGATACAGGGGCTATGTTTCTTGGCCTGGGCAAAGAGATCCCTTACCCGCGCCGCCCCCACCCCCACGAACATCTCCACAAAGTCC
>NZ_WFVX01000013.1:0-2418 GCF_015491435.1 Thermosulfurimonas sp. | reverse complement strand
TCCTGAGACCCTTGAGACTCAAGGCTTTCCCGTAGCGAATCAATTGCAGTAAGGCGATTTTTGAGGGGTACGTTCCTAATTATTCCCGGTTATCGGAAGTCTTTTTCCGACGATAATCTTCCAGGTTGACCAGCCTGGCTACCCGGTCAACGGCTAGGGATTGCCCAGTCTCGGTCCGAAGTTTCCCGTAGCGCTTGGTGGTGGATAGGTGCCAAAGGTACTGGACCAATACAGCGATCAGGCCTGGCGCAGGAGAGACCTGATCTCCGGGCCTCCGCGCGACAGGGCTTCTCGTTCCAGGATTTCCGCCACTTCCTTTTCCTTGCGCCAGTCCCGATAAAGTAAGGCCAGATAGGCCAGCGCCCGCGGCGGAGCCTCCCGGTGCCCGCATACCTCCCGCAGAAGATGATAGGCTTCCTCCAGCCTCCCTTCCCGGTAAAGGATTTCCCCCAGAAGGGTTTTCCCGCGCAGGGAGAGATCGTCTCTTCCGGAGAGTACCTCCGCGGCTTCGGAGGTTCGGTTCTGCTCCAGGAGCTCCCGGGCCAGGGCTTCGGCAAAGAGGGTTTTTTGCCCTGAAAGCTGATAGGCCCTGCGGAGATGCTCCAGGGCTTCCCCTCTTTCCTCCTGCCCCAATACCCCGGCCAGATTGTAATGGATAAGAGGATCGTCCGGAGCCAGGGAAAGGGCCTGTCGGAAGAATTCCCGGGCCTTTTCCGGAAGACCCAGGGTGCGATAGATTAGCCCCAGATTATTCAGCAGTTCCGCGGGCTGGGGGCTTTTCTCTCCTATAAGATGATAGGCCCACAGGGCGGCCCCCAGATCTCCCCAGTCCAAATAAAGATCGCCGAGCACGTGATAGGTAAAGGGCTCGAAGGATATTACTCCCCCTCCGGCCCGGCGCGAATGTTCACAGGCGGCGTAAACCAGGGCCAGAGGAGGACCGGAGAAATTTCCCGGGTAAAGCCCTCCTATGTACCCTCGTCCTATCTTCTTTTTAGGGGAGGGAAGGCGAAAGAGAAAATAGTCTTCTAAGGGCAGACCGGAAATGTCCGGAGGCCTTTCTTTCTGACGCAGAAGCCCGAGAAGGCCCTTCCTTCTTAACCAGCGTTTTACGGAGCTCAGGTGCTGGCGGAAGGGAAGAAGGTCTTTTTGGGCCCGGGGGGAGAGATAGGTGAGACCGAAAAGCCGGGCCACCTCCAGCCAGGCTCGGGCCTCTTCCAGATCGTCCGGGGTCCGGAGGGTGATTTCTACCGCTCGGAAGTTCCGGCCTGAACGCCAGTTTTCCCGCAGGAAACTTCGGAGGTCGGTTTGGGTTTCCGGGAGAAAGAACTTTCCCGAGGCCAGCCGGAGGCTCCCCGGGGGAGGGGGAAGGGGTCTGCCGCTGATCAGAAGCCCCCGCACCGGCCCCTTTTCCAGAAGGAGCCACAGCAGCCCCTCTCCGGGGTAACCGTCTTGAGCGGTGGTGAGCACCAGATGTTCCACGGTTTTGAGGGCTAACTCTCGCAATACCGGGAACCAGCGCTTATTCTCCGTCAGAGATCCTCTCTCGCTGAAACGCAGGGTGGCCGGGACCCGGCCGAAAAGAAGGAGATTCCCTTCCTCGGGAAGCAGCCGGGGTTTTCCTCGAGGGCAGACCCTGAGGAGTTCCCTTTCCGCCGCGCGGAGATAATGCTCCAGGTATTTCTCCCACCCCAGAGGTTCAGACATGGGAGGCTACCTGTTTCAGAGCCCTTACCACCAGGGGGAAATCCTCCGGGAACAGGGTGCGCACCTCCAGGAGGAATCTTTCCTCCTCGATCCGGCCCACCACCGGAGGGTTGGTGGTGCGGAGTCTGGCATGAAGCTCTTCGGGGGAGAGGCGATCGCTTTCCACGGCTACGGCGAAGGAGGGGAGATCCGCCAGGGGAAGGGCTCCTCCTCCGGTTCGACATACCGTAGGAACCACCTGAAAAGAAAAGCCGGGGAGTTCGGCCCGAGAGAGCATTCTTTTCAACCTCAAGGCCCGGCGCCGCACCTCGCGGGCCGGCATCAGGATCATGGAAAGGACCGGGATGTGTTCCAGGGCCAGTTTTTCGTCCAGATAAAGCCTCAGGGTGGCCTCAAGGCCGGCCAGGGTGAGTTTATCGATGCGCAGGGCCCGATTCAGGGGGTTGCTGCGGATCCGTTCCACCAGTTCCCGTCGCCCCACGATGATGCCGGCCTGAGGGGCCCCCAGCAGCTTGTCTCCGGAAAAGGTGACGATGTCCACCCCGGTTCGGACTATCTCCTGGACCGTGGGTTCTTTCCGTATTCCGTAACGGGAAAAATACACCAGACAGCCGCTTCCCAGGTCCTCCACCACCGGAAGACCGTATTTATGGGCCAACTCGGCCAGTTCCGCTCCGGAAACCTCTTTGGTGAATCCCACCAGGGCGTAAT
>NZ_WFVX01000012.1:0-5808 GCF_015491435.1 Thermosulfurimonas sp. | reverse complement strand
TCTGGGGATCGGTTTTCTGTGGTAAATTGGATCTAAAATTCAGGGGGAGGATAATATGCCGCTCAGGGCCTATATTCTCATCAATACCCAGATCGGGAAGACCGCGGAGGTGGCCCGCACCCTGCTGGAGATGCCGGAGGTCAAGAAGATCGACATTATTATGGGGCCCTACGACATCATCGCCGAGATAGAAACCGAGGATCACGAGACCCTCTCCGAGGTGGTGCTCCGAAAACTCCAGACCATACCCTCCATCCAGCACACCATGACCTGTCCGGTGGTGAAACTGGAGGAAGGACACTAGAGAAACCGCAGCAGTAATTCGGCGTATCTGCGGGAGGCCCCCTGAAGTTTCCGGGCGGCCTGAAAGGCCTTCCATCCCTGGGCGCGAGCTTTATCCGGATGGTGTAACCAGTCGGAGAGCACGGAAAGGGCCTCCTCCACCGTGTTGACCTGACGGGCCCCGCCCTCGGAAAGGAGAGCTTGGCTTTCCAGGGGGAAGTTTTCCATGTGCGGTCCGAAGAGGACGGGTTTGCCCAGGATGGCCGGCTCGAGCGGATTCTGTCCTCCCAGGGGTCGAAAGCTCCCCCCCACCACCGCCGCTTCGGCCAGGGCATAAAAGGTAAAAAGGGGGCCGATTTCATCCACCACGATGATCCGGGCCCCGCTCAGGTGGTGATTATTCCGGAAGAAGCTCGCGGTCAGTCCCCGGGCGGTGAGGTGTTTTCCGAATTCCGGGGCCCTTTCCGGGTGGCGGGGGACCACCGCGAAACGCAGATCCGGAACGGAGGCCAGGCCGGAGATGATCCGGGACACCACCTCCTCCTCTCCCCGGCGCATACTACCGAAGACGAGGAGCCTTTCGCCGGGGCGCAGCCCCAGGCGCCGGACCAGCGGGACCGGATCCAGGTCCTCCACCCGGCGAAAGGAGAGGTCGTGCTTGGCGTTGCCCAGCACGCGGACACACTCCGGGGGTATCCCCAGGGCCAGGAAACGTTCCCGATCCTCCTCGGAGATGACCCCGGCCATGGAAATCCGGCCCAGCAGAGGGCCAAAGAGGGGACGCAGCCGGCGATAGCGGGAAAAGGAGCGGGAGGAAAGGCGTCCGTTAAGGATCAATACCGGGGTTCCGTGGCGGAAGGCCTCGAAGAGAAGGTTGGGCCATAATTCGGTTTCTATCAGGACCAGGACCCGGGGAGAGAGTTTTCGTAGCCAGGCCCTGACGGTTCCGGGACCATCCCAGGGGGCCAGCCGGATCCCGATCCCGGAAAGGGGGTTCAGGATCTCGCGGGCCTGTTCCAGTCCGGAACGGGTCTGAAGGGTAAGGAGTATCCGCAGTTCGGGCCGGAGGCGCAGGGTTTCCTCCAGGATGGCGGCAGCCACCCGGGATTCCCCCACCGAGGCGGCATGCATCCACACCTCCACCCCTTCCTCCTCGGGAGGGGAAAACCTTTCCGGATATTTCCGGGAGAGGATCTTTTCCAGCAGACGGGTGCTCAGACGGTAGAGGCGGTACATAGGCGCTGTCTCAGGGTCTCGTAAAGGGCTATGGCTCCGGCTACCGCGGCGTTCAGGGATTCAATGCGCCCCTGCACGGGGATACGCACCAGGAGATCGCACTCCCGCCGTACGCTCTCCCGCAATCCCCGTCCCTCGCTTCCGACGACCAGGCCTACCGGGCCGGTAAGATCGGTTTCCATGATCTCCCGCGGCCCCGCGGCATCCAGGCCGTAGAGGGTGAACCCCAGTTCCTTTAAGCGTCGCAGGGCCTGCCGGAGATTCACCACCCGGACAATGGGAAGATGAAAGACCGCCCCGGCGGAGGCCTTGATCACGGTGGGGGTAATACCTGCGGCCCGGTGTTTGGGGATCACCACTCCCCGGGCCCCCAGGACCTCGGCGCTGCGGATCAGGGAACCCACGTTCTGAGGATCGGTGAGCTCATCCAGCAGAAGGACCACCGGATCCGGTACGGAAGAGAGTTCCTCCTCGAATTCCGGCCAGGAAAGATAATCGAATTCCCGGAGGTAAGCCACCACTCCCTGGGTGGGGGCCCCGGAGGGGACCTTGGGAGGATGGAACTCGCGGACCACCTTGACCGGCACCTCCAGGTTTCGGGCCAGATCCAGGATGCGCCGGCGTTTTCCCTTCAGCCCGGAGGCGGCAAGCCATATCTCCTCCACCCGTTCGGGCTGGCTTCGGAGGAGCTCCAGGACCGGATTGACCCCCCAGACCACCCGGCTCATGAGAGGGCCCGCTGGGGGCGGCATTTTTCGGCCCTCACGATGGCCGCCAGATCCGCAAAGGCCTGTTCTATTTCCTGGTTGATGACCACGTAATCGAACCAGGGAGCAAACTGCATCTCTTCCCGGGCCCGGGCCAGCCGACGCCTCAATACCTCCTCGGACTCGGTCCCCCGCCGGCGTAAACGCCGTTCCAGTTCCTCCATACTGGGCGGAGCCACGAAGACGAATACCGCTCTCTCCCTCAGCTTACGGCGTACCTGAGAGGCCCCCTGCACGTCGATGTCCAGGAGGAGATCCTCCTCTCCGGAAAGGGCCCTTTCCACCTCGGTTTTGCTGGTACCGTAGAGGTGCCCGTGCACCTCGGCCCATTCCAGGAAGGCCCCCTGCCGGATCAGGTCTTCAAACTCCCGGCGGGAGACAAAATAATAATCCCGGCCGTGCACCTCGCCCGGCCGGGGGGAGCGGGTGGTGTGAGAGACCGAAAAACGAAAACCCAGCCGCTGGATCAAAAGATGACAGAGAGTCGTCTTTCCCGCCCCCGAAGGGGCGGAAACCACCAAAAGTAACCCTTTTCCAGCCATCTTCAGGAGGACTTTCGCTTACGCCTGGAGGTTGTTTTTTCCTCCTCCTCGGAGGCGTTGTGCCCCTCGGCCCGCTCTTCGTGCATTTTCAGGAGATCCGAGGTGAGGCGTTGAGCAATGGTCTCCGCCTGGATGGCCGAAAGGATGACGTGGTTGGAATCGGTAATGATGATGGACCGGGTGCGCCTTCCCTGGGTGGCATCGATGAGACGTTTGGTTTCCTTGGCCTCCTCCCGAAGCCTTTTCATGGGAGCGGAATTGGGGTTTACGATGGCCACCACCCGCTCGGCTACCACGGAGTTCCCGAAACCAATATTCAAGAGACGACACTTACAGCTCATTTCCTATTCCTCCCTTTTCCGTTTTTGCGTTTTCTTTTTAAACCTCCTTTTTGTGAATGTCAAATCCCGGACGCAGGCGTTCCGGGAGGAGGGAAAGGAGGGGTTGAAGGAGAAAGAGTTTCAGAGGGGGCCAGGCCGCGTAGAGGATGAAGAGGACGAAGAGGGTAATCCTGGGTTCCAGGGCGATGATGGCAAAGGCCAGGATCATCAGGGGCAGGAGATAGGTGAGCTGACTCTCTCGGAAACGAAGCACCTTGAAGCTGGGGTAGGGCAGGGGAGAGATCATGAGAAAGGAGACCAGATAGATCATGAGCAGGAGCGCGATGTGTTTTACCGGGAAGACCGCGCCGATGCGGTTCAGGAAGATGATGGTGGCAGCGATCAACCCGGCCGCCGCCGGACTGGGAAGCCCCTTGAAATAGGCCCGGGGGCCGGGTTCCTCCACGTTGAAACGAGCCAGACGCAGGGCGGTGCAGGCCACATAGACGAAGGCCGCCAGCCAGCCGTAACGGCCGTAAGGTTTAAGGGCGAATTCGTAGGCCAGCAGCCCCGGGGCCACCCCGAAAGAGACCATGTCGCAAAGCGAGTCGTATTCCATCCCGAAGCGGGTAACCGAGGAGGTGAGCCGGGCCAGTCTTCCGTCCAGGATGTCGCAGAGCATGGCCAGAAAAATGGCCCAGGAGGCCACGGTGATCTTTCCCGAAAGAGCCGCCACCAGGGCAAAGAACCCGGAAAACAGGTTGCCGGTGGTGAAAATATGGGGCAGGAGGGTGATCCGTCTCATTCGGTCTTCCAGGGCAGGAGGGCCAGAGGGGTCTCGCCGGCGCGTACCCGGTGTCCCTCCCGAACCAGGACCCGGGTTCCCTCCGCAGGGAAGAACACCTCGACCCGGGAACCGAACTTGATCATTCCCAGACGATCCCCGGTGAGGACCTCGTCTCCCGGGCGCACGTAACTGACCGTGCGCCGGGCCAGAAGACCGGCCACCTGAACCACCAGGATGGGAATCCCGTCGTCCCTTTCCATCCAGTAAAGGCGTTTTTCGTTCCACTCCAGGGCCGGATCCCAGGAGGCCGGTAATTTGCGCCCGCGGGAAGAGATGACCTGAAGGATACGTCCGGGGACCGGAGCCCGGTTCACGTGTACGTCGTGCAGGCGCATGAAGATCCCCACCCGATAGACCGGGCCGGGAAAACCCTCGTATTCGGGGTAATAACGCACGGTGGATACCACTCCATCCGCCGGAGAGATCAGGAGCTCCCTATCCGGCACGGGTTCACGGGAGGGATCCCGGAAGAACCACACCAGGGCCCCGGTGACCCCGGCTGCGGCCAGTCCCAGAGATTTTTTTCTCAGAAGGGCTGCGGTTCCCCCGGCCCCCCCGGCTAGCAGGATCCAGGGCCATCCCTCGCGGGCTATGCGCATCATTCTTCCCCTCCGTTCCTTTCCCGGGCCAGTTCCAGACGGGCTTCCATGGCCATGATCTGGGCCTCTACCGCCACGCGGATGTCCTGCGGGGAGGGGTTCAGCGGAGCCAGCGCCGCCCGTACGATCTTTTCGGCCTTGCGCAGGGTGGCCTCCGGATCCCCCGGAACCGCCGAGGTATCCAGCACCACGTCGCCTCCTACTGCGTAGAGTTTCCCATCCGGTCCGCGTCTGTAAATATAATGGGGACCGCTGCGTACCAGTTCGCCTCCGGCCACCAGATGGGCCCTTTCGTGGGCCCGTACCGCCTGATCTATCCGCCGAAGCCGGGATAATTCCAGTAGTTCCCGCAGCTCCGCAAGTTCCCTTCCGGGCCCGGAAGGAGTCTTTTTCTCGGCTCCGCCCTTTTCCGGGGCCGAGGCCCGGACTTTCTGAAGCTGCATCGCTCCATGTATGACCCCGGATAGGCTTCCGATCCGCACCTAGTCCTCCAGTTTTTCCTTTACCGAGGGGAAAAGCTCGATATCGGTGTGGGGCAGGAAAAGGGCCGAGAGGTAATAGTCCATATATCCCGGATGGGCCGAGAGCTCAAAATGGGTCATCATCCTGGCCACCTGCACCGCCCGGGACCGATAGGCCGTGGAAAGGGCCATCAATTTTGCCCCCAGAAGACTGCTGTTCCCCACAAAGTAAAATCTATCCCGGGGCAGGTCCGGAAGCAAGCCGATGGTGATGGCCTGTTCCAGGTCCAGATAACTTCCGAAGTTCCCGGCCAGAATCACCCGTTCCAGGTTCTCCACCGAAAGTCCCACCGACTCAAGCAGGGTCTGGCATCCGGCAAACATGGCCCCTTTGGCCCGGATGAGGTTGTCTATGTCCGCCTCGGTGAAGACGATATCCTCTCCGGTGGCCGAATCTTCGGCAAAAACCAGGACATATTCCCATCCGTAACGTCCCTCCCGCAGACGGGGATGATCGAGGTCCCGCCGGTATTTGCCGGAGCGATCTATAAGCCCGGTGAGGAAGAGGCTGGCCAGGAGGGCGATGATCCCCGAGCCGCAGATGCCCTTGGGTTTGCGCCCTCCGATGGTGAGGATCATGGGTTCATAGGTGATGGGGTTGATGTGCACCGCCTCGATGGCCCCCACCGTGGCCCGCATCCCGTGTTTGATCCCCCCGCCCTCGAAGGCCGGCCCCGCGGAACAGGAGGCACAG
>NZ_WFVX01000011.1:0-6068 GCF_015491435.1 Thermosulfurimonas sp. | reverse complement strand
GTTCATAAGTCCGCAAGAAATCGTTAAAAATTGGTGGAGGCGGCGGGAATCGAACCCGCGTCCGGAGGTGCTTCAGCCTAAACTTCTACGTGCGTAGCCCGGGTAGCAAATCTCGGCCGGGAGAGAAGACCCGGGCGCTTCCTCCCGACCCAGCCTGCAGGATTCTCGGTTTAAGGGAGGCAGGCACCCCCTTAAACCCAGCCCGCTAACCCGTCGCCCCGGGCTTCCCGCGGGCCGAGGAAAAACCCGGAGCGGGCGGCTCTATCCTTTAGGCCGCCAGAGCGTAGGCGTACTCGTCGGCACTTGTGTTTTCCCCACCTTTTTTACGAGGCGGTGGGGACCTCGGCACGCCGTTTAGGCCTACACACCCCCGTCGAGCCCACTTCGCCCCCGCTTTTAAAAGAACAAACCTCTACTACCATCCAAGATAACGCCTCTTCAGACTTTGTCCAGGGGAAGGAAAAACTATCGCAGCTTGCCTTTATAACGTCGCCTTAAGGCCCGCTCCTCCTCGCGACGTTTGATGGTCTCCCGCCGGTCGTAAAGCTTCTTACCCCGGGCCAGGGCCAGCTCCACCTTGGCCCAGCCGTCCTTAAAATAAACCCGCAGAGGAATAAGCGTATAGCCCCTTTCCGCCACCTTTCCGGCCAGACGGTTAATCTCCCGCTTGTGAAGAAGGAGCTTACGCGTGCGACGGGGATCCTCAAACTGGGCCTCCCGGGAGAAGGGATAAGGGCTGATGTGCATGTTGTAAAGAAAGACCTCCCCGTTAATCACCCGGGCAAAACTATCGGCCAGATTGACCCGGCCCATGCGCAGCGACTTCACCTCCGGACCGGTGAGCACAATGCCGGCCTCGTAGGTCTCCTCTATGTGATAGAGATAGCGGGCCTTTTTATTGGTAGCTACAGTCTTTTCCATCTCTTCACCCAGAGAGTAACTTAACACGAAGCGGGGAGGAAGGCTACGGACAACTAAGGCCGGAGCACCCGATCGGCCCGCATCAACAAAGACAATATCTCGTACATGTTGCTGGCCTGACCCACCCGCAATTTATCTTCCAGATCATAATGCGAAAGGCAGGTCCAGCAGGAAAAGATCTTTACCCCCTTCTCCTCCAGCTCTCTTAGCACCGAAAGGACCGGTGAACCCTCCACGGTAAGGAAAACCCCCCGATTATAAAAGACCAAAGCCTGTGGAAGCGGAGAAACCTGGGGGAGAGTGCGCAGAAAATTGAGCAGGAGTTTACGACCCAGTTCTTCATCCCCCTCCCCCATGCGGTCCGAATCTACCAGAATCACCCGAAATATCCCCTCCGGACGCTCGCACGAGACCCCCTCCACCGGACGGCCACTACCCTTCTTGACCACCTCCAGGATAAAATATCCCGCCTCCTCCTTCACCTGCAAAGGATACCCCTGCGAAGAAACAAACCGGGAGACATTCTGGACCGCCGCCTCATTATCCACCAGTACCCGCAGCACCTCCCCTTCGGAAAGCCCCTCCAGGGCCTCCTTGGTCTCCAACACCGGCTGCGGACAGGCCAAACCCCGACAATCTATCTCCCGCATAACCCGAACCCTCTACCGTATCTTACTTTTTAAGTTATTGAATGTTTCCCATAAATCAAATTGAAAAGTTCAATAAATAGACCGAGCAAAGATTTAGGCTTCGGATGAGAGGGCGGGTCCGAAGACCCGCCCTGGATTAACGGGAAAGGACCACGAAGCGGCGAAAACGCTGATCTCTTACCAGCATAAGAATCCGCCCGGACCTCAGGGAAGGCCGCAGGGCCTCATAAAACTCTTCCAGGGTCTTAACCGGCTTGCGGTTGACCTCTTCAATAAGCTGCCCGGGGCGAAGGCCGGCCATAGCCGCTGGACTACCCGGAGCCACCGCGGAAATGACCACTCCCTTTCGCACCCTGTAACCCAGTTCCCGAGCCAGATCCGGGGTGAGTTCCCGAACCCGGAAGCCCATTTCATCCAGAAATTTCTCTACCGCCGGAGCCGAGGCCACCTCCTCGGCCCGCGGGAACTCCCCGATGGTCACTTCCAGGGTGATCCGGTGTCCCTCACGGATAACCCCGATGGGGACCCGGGTCCCGGGATGGGTTAGCCCTACAAAGGTGCGTAACTCCGAGGAATTCCGCACCGGTTTTCCGTTGTAGCTTACGATCACGTCTCCCCGCTTAAGACCGGCCTTGGCCGCCGGCGACCCCTTCATGACCTGGGCCACCAGAGCCCCTTCCGTACTCTTGAGCCCGAATTCCTCGGCCAGAGCCGGAGTAAGATCCTGCACCACCACCCCCAGCCATCCCCGGACCACCTTACCCTTTTTGATCAGCTGCTCCGCCACCGCCTTGACGATATTGATGGGGATGGCAAAACCTATCCCCATGTATCCGCCGGACCGGGTAAGGATGGCGGTGTTCATCCCCACCACCTGGCCCCGGAGATTGATCAGCGGACCTCCGGAATTGCCGGGATTGATGGCCGCATCGGTCTGAATGAAATCTTCGTAATCGGTAATCCCCAGCCCGCTTCGCCCTTTGGCACTCACTATCCCCACGGTAACCGTGTGGCTTAGCCCGAAGGGGTTACCGATGGCGATTACCCATTCCCCCACCTGGATCTTATCCGAATCTCCCAGAGGAATGGTGGGAAGATTCTTCCCGTTTATCTTGAGCACCGCCACATCGGATTGCGGGTCCCGCCCCAGGACCTTGCCCCGATAGGTGCGTCCATCCGCCAGCTGTACTATGACCTTGTCCGCCCCGGCCACGACATGGTTGTTGGTGAAAATGATCCCATCAGGACTCACAATAAACCCCGAACCGGCCCCCCGTTCCTTAAACTTTCGGGGAACCTGCGGGAAAAAGCGGTGCAAAAAATCATCTCCGAAAAAGTCGAAAGGAAAGGGACCGAAAGGAAAGGGCAGGGGTTCCTTCCGGATCACGGTCTTCTCCACCTGGATGAAGACCACCGCCGGAGCGGCCCTCTTCACCACCGCGGCAAAAGCCCGGGATACCGCCTCGGCGATCTCCAGATCGCGCGAAGAAACAGGAGGAAGCGTTTTTTTCTGCACCCTGCTGCCGGGTTCTACCCTTTTGACCCGAAAGAGACTATCCCATAGCCCCGGAGCAGCCGAGGCCGGAAGCCCCAACATGAAGAAAAACAGAAGACCTAGGGCATATATCTGGATCCTTCTCCGGTACATCAAACGCCTCCTTTCAAGGTTTTGGGTTCATGGGGCCATTCCGAGGGAGCCCGCGGACCCGCATAGAAGGCCCGGCGCCACTCGGTTTCCGGCCCCAGAGGATGGGGTTTCTCGATCTCCATCACGATCTTTCCGTTGCGAAACACGGTTACCGTCCCGGTGGATTCGCTCACAGTAATGGCCACCGCCCGGGTAAGCGCGGTAATGGCCGCAGCCGAACGATGCCGCGCCCCCAGACCGCTCGGGATCTCCTCGCTTACCACCCCGGTGCGAATATAGGCCCCGGCACTCTCGATTACTCCGTCTCCCCGGATGACAAAGGCACCGTCCAGGAGGGCGAATTCCTTGACCGTCTCCTCCAGGTGAGGATCCAGGATATTGCGTTCATTTTCCGGGTAGCCCCGAAAGGGATTGATGACCATCTGATCACAGTGTTGCAGAACCTGATCCGTATCTCCCAGGATAAAACAGGTTCCCACGGGTTTGCCCTCTCGCCCCTGGGTGGCCAGGATGATGGCCAGCGATAGCACCCTCTGGAAGACCTCCGGTTTCACGATCTCCTTGAGATCCTCGAGTTGCGAAATGGCGAAGATCTCAAACTCGCTCTCCAGATCCAAAATAAAAAGACTATCCAGGTGTCCGCTTTCCGCCACCCCAGAAAGGCAGATCAACAGATCCCGGTGCGTAAATAACCCCCGGGCCACCCCGATGAGCACCGCCACCTTGACCTGTCCCAGCCGGGTGAGTTTGATCTCCGGCACCAGGATCACCTCCGCCCCCTCCGGAGGAGAGTAATTCTCCTCCCGGGTAACCAGAACCAGTCTATGTCCCCGGATGTGCTGAAGGAACCTCCCCAGCTCCTCTCCGCTGGGAAAAACATCGGCATAGACCAGGATGGCGCTGGAGGGAAGGGCTTCGCTTAGATCCGCCGCGTAGTGCAAAAACTTTTCCGTAATCGTCTCCCGCTGATAGTCCTTTTTATCCTCCACAGGCCGCCTCCCCGAACTCGCCTTGCCGGAACAGGATGCAGGCCTTCTTCAGCAAAAACCGGAGATTGCTTACATCCTCTCGATTATAAAGCAACAAGGTGCGCAGGGCCCGACGATCCTTTCGCTGGACCCATCTTTGCCAGAGCTTGACCGCATCGTAACCGGAAAGCCCCCGCGTCCTGCGGGAGAGGCCGAAAAGAACCTCCAGTTTCTTCAGCCCTCCTCGATACCCCAGCTGCCGGTAAAGCTGACACAGGTCCAGATGTAGAAGGGGGGTGGATAGCTCCGGGAAGCGGGCCCGGAGAAAAGGAAGATCGAAGCGGGCCCCTCCGAAGGTTACCCATACCGGGTATCGCGCCAGATAGGAAACGCCCTTTTCCAGATTAAAACCGGCCACAAAGGCCCGATAGCGCCTCTCCACCATGGTTCCCAGCACGGTAATGCCGTTCCTTTCCTTGGAGAGACCTTCGGTTTCTATATCCAGAAAAAGGATATATCTTTCCGGGTCCCGGCGAAGCCCCAGAGCCAGATCCGCAGGGAGCCCTTCCAGATAAACATCTGGGATCATGGAAGATTCTCCAGATGCACCTCCACCGGGTATTTCTTACGTAATTCGCGCAGGAGCGCCATCAGGCGCTGATTCTTTTTTTCCTCCAGGAGATCCTTGCGTACCTGCTCTTTCACCTTTTTATAGGGCTGAACCTGAGCCGGTATGCGCGCCGAAACCCGTACAATATGATACCCGAAACGGGTCCGGATCGGCGGACTGATCTCTCCCACCTTGAGCTTAAAGACCGCCTTTTCGAACTCGGGAATCATCTGGCCCCGGGAAAAGAGCCCCAGGTCTCCGCCCTTGTCCCTGGTGCCAGGGTCCTGGGAATATTTCTTGGCCATGGTGGCAAAATCGGCCCCGGCCAGAAGTTTCTGCCGGATCTCCCGGGCCTTGGCCAGCGCCGCGGCCTCGGTTTTCTTGTCCGCCCCCTCCGGAACCCGAATCAGAATGTGCTGGGCCTGAATCCTTTCCGGAAGGGTATAGTCTTTCTTGTGCCGGAGATAATACCGCTGCATCTCGGCCTCGGTGACCTTAAGCCCAGAAAGGACCTTCCTTTCAAAATAATGCCGGGCCAGAATCATGCGCGTCTGTTCCTCTATCTCGGCCCGGATCTGGGGATCTTTCTCCAGCCCGGCCTCCTTTCCCCCAAGGCCCAGAAGGTTGATCTCCACCCAGCGCTCCACCAGAACCTTCTTCATCTCCGGTTTAAGGGAAAGGAGGGCTCGCAACTGGGGATTCTGGGCAAGCTCTTTGGCAAAATCCGCCCGGGTAAGGGTGTAGGGCCCCACCCGGGCGATGACCGTCGAATCCTTAGCCTGGACCGGAAAAGTAAAAAGAAAGAAAAAAAGAACGACCCCCCAGCAAACTCTGGACATTATTTCCTCCTTTGTCTCTTTTGGGTATTCTAACACCCGGATTTTTCGTCCGAAAGGGCTTCTGGATGGAGAAAGGCCCGATAGATGCGACGGGTCTCCCCCTCCAGAAAGATCCTTTCCTCCTCAAGATAAACGCGAAGGACCTCGCCTCCGCGGGTACGGACGGAGACCGGCGGGGAGACCAGGCCCAGTTTTACCGCCACATAGGCCGCAGCCGAGGCCCCGGTACCGCAGGCCAGGGTCTCGCCCTCCACCCCGCGCTCATAGGTGCGCACCGAAAGCCCTCCCCCAGGGAGGACCTTAACGAAGTTCACGTTGGCCCCGGCCGGGGCAAAGCTTTCGTGAAACCGGATCTTTCGCCCCAGCTCCTCCACGGCCACCCCCTCAAGATCCTCCACTAAGACCACGGCATGCGGAACCCCGGTGTTTACG
>NZ_WFVX01000010.1:0-9046 GCF_015491435.1 Thermosulfurimonas sp. | reverse complement strand
GAATAAATATATCCCCTCCCTGAGGCATGGCCTCCAGGGCATTGAGGACTAGGTTCTGGATCATCTGCGCAAAGTGGGAACTGTCCATCCGTAAAGGGGGAATCCCCTCGGGGATCTCCAGATGCACCCGCACCGAGGAGCCGTGCACCAGAAAGGAGACCAGTTCCTTGAGAAAATCCTTGATAATCACTTCCTTGGGTTGAGGAATATCTCCCCGGGAGAAGGTAAGCAGATCGCGGGCCAGATTTTTGGCCCGCTGGGCCACCTTTTCGCAACGGGAAAGGACTTCCAGCACCCGCGGGTCCTCCACCGTGCGGGAAAGGAGCTCCAGATTGCCCAGGAGAGAGGTCAGGAGGTTATTGAAGTCGTGGGCCACCCCTCCGGCGAGAAGCTCAAGGGCCCGGTGTTTTTCCAGTTGAACCCTTTCCTCCTCCAAGAGTTTACGTTCGGAAATATCCTGAACTATCCCCAGATAGAAGCGCTTTTTCCCCACCTGAATGATGGAAAAATACACCTCCACCGGAAAGAGACTCCCGTCCCTCCGACGGGCCTTAAATTCCAGCCGTTTCCCCACCAGGCGACTCTTTCCGGTCCTTTTGACCCGGGCAAAGGATTGGAGATAGGCCTCATGATATTCGGAAGGGGCCAGGGTAAGGTGAAGGTCCTTACCCAGGACTTCCCTTTCCTGATAGCCGAAGATCTTTTCGGCGGCGGGATTAAAATAGGTGATCCGACCGTTCTCATCCATGAGGATAACCGCCAGAGGGGCATTTTCGGCCAGGGTACGAAACCGGGCCTCGCTTTCGGCCAGGGCCAGTTCCATCCTCTTAAGGGGGGTTATATCCTGAAGGCTGCTCCAGATCTCTAGCCGCGGGCCCTGCCGGAAGACCCGGGAGGAGACGAGGAAGGTCCTCTCCCCCCCGGATCGATCCCGCAGATGGATTTCGTAACCCGAAATCTCTCCCTTCTCGAGAAGAATCTTAAGGAAGTTCTCACGTTCCCGGGGTTCGCGATAAAACTGCTGCACTTCCTGCCCCCGGAGATCGGCTTCTTCCGGAACCTGCAGAAGTCTTTTCAGGGCCCGATTGGCCATAAGGATGCGCCCCTCAAGATCCGTAACCACCAGACCGGCGGGATTATCCTCGAAGAGTCGCCGGAGCTTCTCCTCCAGGAGCTTGCGTTCATGGATATCGAAGATAAGACTGATCTTGAGTCGTTCCCCGGTGGGGGAATCAAAGGGGGTGTTAATGGCCAGGTACCATCGACCATCCCGCGGATTTATAGCCTCCCACTGAATGGTCTTTCCCTCCCGGAAAACCTCTTCCTGCCGACACCAGCTGCAGGGCTCTTTCTGCCTGTAAATGACCTCATAGCACCGTTTACCTATGGGCTCCTCTTCCACCCACTCCTTAAAACGACGATTGGCCGCAAGGATCCGATAGTCGTGATCCGAAAGATAGAAGAAACCCGGAAGGGTCTCCACGATCTTTACAAAGAGATGGTTGCCCAGGAGATGTTTCTTTTCCGCGGTAATATCCCGGAAGATATGGAAGATCCCCAGAAGATTCCCTTCTTCATCCTTTACCGGAGCCGCATAGGCCCAGAGCCAGCACCCCAGATGGTCCTCGTAAAATTCGTCCATACAGGGATGCCCTTCGATATTCACTCGCATGTGCATGCAGAAGGGCGGACGGGTCTTGCTGCGGTGGAGCAATTCGTAACAGCGGGCCCCGATTATCCGGGGGAGCGGGACCTTGAGAATGGAGGAAAGGGCCTGATTGGCATAAAGAACCCTCCCCTCCCCATCGAGGACCATCACCCCATCCGGGAGAAGATCCAGGATCTCGGGAACAAAAGAATTTTTCACTAAAAATATTTTAGCGACGACCCTTTCCTTCGACAAGATGGCGATGTTTCACGTGAAACACGCAGGATACGTTCCGGGGTGACGATGAGGGTGAGGCGCAGGTCGTGATCTTCCTGGGGGATACGGGGAAGGAGCTGGATCTCGTGCACGGTGGTAAGGACCGGGGTCTCGGGCCCGATTTTCTCCCGGGAAAGAAGGAGGGCGTATTCCCGGTCGGCAAATCCCCCTCCTTTTCCCAGTCTTTCTCCCCGGGGGCTTGCCGCCACGCATCCGGTAACGAAGAGATCCACCGGGGGAAGGTCCTCGCTTCGCAGGGGTTCTCCGTAGCGGAAGGCCCCCTTGAGGGTGGCGGCCCGCAGGGGATGCACCCGGAGCCGGGAGGGATGGAGCAGGAGGAAGGGAATTTCTCCCTCGAGCCCGGGTTTGGCCAGGACCAGGATCTTGCCCTCCGAGAGAAGGGCGGCCCGCAGGGGATACTGGGGGCTGTCGGGATTGACGAAGACCACCCGGGCCTCCCGCACTTCCGGCAGCTCAAGGGCCCTGCGGGCGGCCTCCTCGGCCCCGACGAAGTTGGGTATGCGTCCGTAGGCCCCGGGAAAACGCGCCACCCCGGCCTCGGTAAGCCTGCGCCAGACAAGCTCTCTCAATTTTTTCTTCTCGGCTTCAAGATCTCTCATGGGGCGGGGCGAGCGTGGCCTCAAAGCGTTCTTCAAGGATCTTCCCGGAGGCTACGGGGAGACGGACCCGGGCTCGAAGAAGGCCTTTTAAGGTTATGGGGGAGAAACCGGATCCGGCAAGTCCGTATCTCTTTAAGACCTCAAAGTCCTCGCGGGGCATGGGAAGAAAGAGGGAGAAAGTCCCGAGGACCGGGAATTTCGGAAGTTCCGGGGGCTCATAGCAGAGGTATTCCTCCTTTCCGCGTTTTATATAGCGTCCGCCGTAGGCCTTAAAGCGGAGCTCTCGCCCCCTTCCGGCCAAAAGAATAAGGCGCCCTCCGAAGTTGAGGCAGACCTCAAGCCATTCCTGGGGAAGATGGGCCTCGAACTCAAGGCGCAGGCCGGGGTTCCCTCCCTCAACCCAGAAGGCCTTTCTGAGTTCCGTTGCCGGAAGCCCCGTTCCGAACCTTACCGGAAGCTCATAGGTCGGTCCGGGGCCTTCCCCGAGGAAGGGATACTCCTCCACGGTCTCAAGACGCAGCCGGGCCCCTTCCGCGGGAGGCTCAAACCTTTCCGGGACCAGGAAAAGAAGTTTCTCTCCCACCCTTTCCTTAAGAAGGATCGGAGCTCTTTTGCCCTTAAGAATCAGACGGTAAGAAACGATCCTTCTCCGGTGAAGAAATTCCGCATGGAGGAGGGCGTAGGCCCCGGAAAATCCTGCGGGAAGGGGACGGAAAGTGATCTCCGGGCCGGAGATCACCTCGGGGGTTTCCGTAAGGTGGGAGGAATAAAGGGAAATTCCGCCTTTTATTCCCGCGGATACCACCAGGAAGAGACCTGCGGAAAGGAGACTTAAGCGCAGGGCCTCGGCCGGGCCCGCGGTCCGGAGGATCCCCCACCGGCGCACGAGGAGGACCAGGATACAGTGGACGGAGAGAAAAAGGGGTGGGAAAAAGATTAAGGCGAGGGCTCCCACGATAAGGGCGGGGAGCATGGGAACCCCGTAGTCTCTTCCTCCCAGAAAGAAAAGGACCGAGAGATAGAAGAGGGCTCCGGAAAGGAGACCCGCTGCCGGAAAGAGGACGAGTTCCAGAAGATGAAAGCTTGCCAAGAGTTTCCAGGCCCCCTTGCGGTGGTAAGAGCGGAGATAAAGGCCGTAGATGAGGAAAAAGAGAAGAAAGAGGAAGATCCTGGCCGCGGGGAGAAAGACGGCCTCAAAGAGACCTCCTAGAAGGAAAGTAAGCCCCAGGATCTCCAGAACCGAACGAAGGGTCGCTTTTTCCCTCACGGCGGCATTGTAGTATAATCTTCCGGAAGAAGGAAGGCCATGTCTTTTCATTTCTACCGGCGTTTGCTTGTGGGCGGGTTTTTGTTGATCCTCTTTTCCTGCGGGGGGCCGCGGAATACGGTGCATATTGTCCATGTACCTCTCAAGCCTGCGGGAAAGAGCTACCCCTCTTGGGGCAAACCCTATACCGTAAACGGTCACACCTATTATCCCCTGCCCTCGGCGGCAGGGTATGTGGAGGAGGGGCTGGCCTCCTGGTACGGCCCGGGATTTCACGGTAAGAGAACCGCAAGCGGAGAGATCTACAACATGTACGCCTTCACCGCGGCTCACCGCATCCTTCCCCTGGGAACTTATGTCCTGGTAACCAATCTGGAGAACGGACGCCGGGTGGTGGTCCGCATAAACGATAGAGGGCCCTTTGTTCCGGGAAGGATCATCGATCTCTCCTATGCCGCGGCCCGGGCCCTGGGAATGCTGGAAAAGGGCGTGGTACGGGTTCGGCTGGTGGCCCTGGCCGAGGGGCATCGCTCCGGAAACCGGGTGGTCTTCAAGCGTATTCCCCGATGGCGCAAGGGAGAATTTTATCTTCAAGTAGGGGCCTTTCGGCACTATGCCCTGGCAGTGCGATTGAGAGAAAGACTGGCCCGGCGTTTCCCCTCTGTGCTCATTGAGCCCTACACCTCGCCCCGGGGCACCTTTTATCGGGTCAAGATCTTTCTGGCCTATGATCTGGATCTGGCGCGAAAAAAGGCGCAAAAATTAAAACGGGAATTCCCCACCGCCTTTCTGGTAGCCCGATGAAAGATATTTATGCCCGTCTCCCTTTCCTGGAGGAACGTCTGGGATTCCGTTTTCGGGATCCGGCCCTCCTGATCCGGGCCCTGGTGCATCGTTCCTATGCCGTGGAAAAAAGATTCCCTGCGGGCTCGGATAACGAACGCCTGGAGTTCCTCGGCGATGCCATTCTTTCGGCGGCCATAGCCCATCTGCTTTATGAAAAGTTTCCGGAGGCCCCGGAAGGGGATCTATCCAAGATGCGGGCCTGGCTGGTGCGGGAGGAACGCCTGGCCAGCGTGGCCGAACGTCTGGGCCTTTCGGATTTTATTCTGGTCAGTCAGGGAGAAAAGCGTTCCGGGGGCACCCGCAAGGCCTCCATTCTGGCCGGCACTCTGGAGGCGGTTCTGGGGGCCGTCTATCTGGACGGAGGCTACGATAAGGCCTTCTCCTGTGTAAAACGGCTTTTTCGGTCCCTGATCCCCCAGGCCCGCAGGGGGCTGCTGGCCGATTATCGTTCACGTCTTCAGGAACTGGCCCAGGCCCGCTTCAAGGAAACTCCCACCTACCGGGTGGTAAAGGAGGAAGGACCCTCGCACGCTCCTTTATTTGTGGTAGAGGTGTTACTGGGAGGAAAGCCCCTGGCCCGGGGGCAGGGAGGGTCCAAAAAGGAGGCCGCTCAGGAGGCTGCCCGCAAGGCCTTGCATAAACTGCAAGGGCTTCTTAACCTTTCCTCACAGAAAGAAAACTAAAGGAGTGTTCCGGTGTCTTCTAACCCCTTTCGTTCCGGGTTTGTGGCTATCATAGGGCTTCCCAATGTGGGGAAATCCACCCTGATGAATCAGCTCGTAGGGAGCAAAGTGGCCATAGCCACTCCCAAGCCCCAGACCACCCGTTTCAATCTGCGGGGGATTCTTACCGGGCCGAATTATCAGATCGTCTTTGTGGATACTCCCGGTATTCACGAGGCCCGGGACCTTTTCAATCGGCTGATGGTGGAACAGGCGCTGCGGGCCCTGGAAGAGGTGGACGGGGTGGTCTGGGTGGTGGATGCCTCGGATCGCCGTCCCCAGGCCGAGGAAAAAATCCTGGAGATCATCAAGCGGGCGGGAAAACCCACCATTCTGGTCCTCAACAAGATCGACCTGATCAAGAAGGGCGAGCTCCTGCCCATGATGGACTATTTTTCCCGGGCCTATCCCTTTCGGGCCATCGTTCCGGTATCGGCCCTGGAAAGGGACGGGCTGGAGGAGCTGGTCCAGGAGATCGTGGCCATGCTTCCAGAGGGACCGGCCTACTACCCCCCGGAAATGGTCACCGATCAGCCCGAAAGGGTGCTGGCCGCGGAAATCATCCGGGAAAAGCTCTTTATGCTCACCCGCCAGGAGATCCCTTATTCCACGGCGGTGGTGGTGGAGGAGTTCCGGGAGGATCCGGAAAAGAACCTCCTGATCATTCAGGCCACCATTTATGTGGAAAAGGATTCCCAGAAGGGGATCGTAATCGGAAAGGGCGGACAGATGCTCAAAAAAATCGGCACCCTGGCCCGGGAGGAGCTGGAGTTCATTTTCGGAAAGCGGGTTTACCTGGACCTCTGGGTAAAGGTGCTCCGGGGCTGGCGCAAGGAGGAAAGGCTGCTGCGTCGCCTGGAGTTTCCCTATTTCTGAGGCAGAGGAAGCTTTCCCTCAAAGTTACACTGTCTCCTTAAACGGACAGATTCCCTGCAATATCCCGGGCCGGAGAGGGGAAAAGGGCCCGCTCTTCTCGATCCGAAGATCTCCCTAGGATATGGCACAGATCTTGTTATTATAAAAGCGATCCCCTTTTGGGTGCGGAGGCGAGATGCACACTCTACAGCAGACCGTGGCGGACAGCGTGGAATTGAAGGAAGAGGGAGTCTTTTCCGGACAACAGATTCGGCTGGTGCTGGAACCGGCGCCTCCGGGGCAGGGTATCCTCTTTGTGCGGGAGGATCTTCCCGGGGCCCCGTGTATCCCTCTGCGTCCGGAAAACATTCTGGGCACGGATGGAGCCACGGTGGTTTCCGATGGACGGCACTCCGTCTATCTGGTGGAACACCTTCTTTCGGCCCTCCACGGTTTGGGTATCGATAATCTGATTGTGCGGGTATGGGGCCCGGAAATCCCCCTTTTCGATGGCTCGGCCACCGTTTTCGTCCGGGAGATCCTGTGCCGGGGAATTCGGGTGCAGCCGGTCCCCAAACGTTTTGTGGAGGTGGTGCAACCCTTTCAGGTCCGCAACGGCGTGGGGATCATCCGCTTCCGCCCCGCCGACCAATTCATCATCCGGGTTCGTATCGCTTTCGATCATCCGCTCATCGGGGAACAGAGCCTCCGTCTGAGCATAAATCCTATCACCTATCAGCGGGAACTCGCTCCGGCCCGCACTTTTGGTTTCAAGGACGATCTGCTCCGACGCAAGGAAAAGGGCATCCTGCGTGGAGGGAATCTTTCCAATGCCATCGTGCTGGACGAAAAAGGGGTCCTCAACGGGAAATTACAGCGATCGGACGAGTTCGTACGGCACAAGGCCCTGGACCTGGTGGGCGACCTGTTCGGAAGCGGATGGGCCTTCAAAGGAGAGGTAGAAGCCGAGCTTTCCGGCCATCGGTTGCACATCGAAGCCCTGAAGAATCTGCTTTCGGCCCCCGGTGCTACCCGTCTCTCTGACGGCATACCCACCCGGATATTCTTCTTTCTTCCCCCCTGCCCCCAGCCGGCGGCCAAACGGGGTATTGACCTCGGCCAAAGCATGGTAAGATAATTTTGCGGCCGGGGGTGGAGGTTTTCCTCTCTCCCAGTCGTAAATAATCAAATCCACGGAAGGAGTTTTGTATGCGTAGGGCAAAGGTAGGGGACGTAGTAAGCATTTATTGTGTTGGGATGCTGGAAAACGGGGAGATTTTTGAGGAGACCCCGGAAGGGGAGCCTTTCTTCTTCGAGGTGGGTTCCCCGGAGATCATCCCCGGGCTCTCGGAGGCGGTGATAGGCATGGCCGAGGGGGAGGAAAAGGAGGTCCTTCTCACGCCGGACAAGGCTTTCGGCCCGCGGGATGAGAATCTGGTTCGGGAGATCCCGAGGGGGGCTATCTCTCTGGAAACCGAACCCCGGGAAGGGATGATGCTCAATCTTATTGTGGATACCCCTCAGGGAGAGATGCAGTTCCCGGCCCTGGTTACCGCGGTGGATGAAAATCGCATCGTGCTGGACCTTAACCCGCCTTTAGCCGGGAAAAACGTGATCTTCCGCATCAAGCTTCTGGGGATTCACGATCGGGACGAGTTAGAGCTTCAGAGTCTCTAGTATTTCCGGTGACATTCCGAAACTCTCGTCCGGGCCGGGAAAGCGTCCGGCCCGGACGTCCTGGACATAGTTTTTGACCGCCTGAAGGATCTCCTGATCCGCTTTTCCGTAGGTACGCACAAAACGGGGCTTGAAGCGCGGCCAGAGCCCCACCACGTCATGGAAGACCAGGATCTGGCCATCGGTGTGGGGGCCGGCCCCGATACCGAGGGTGGGAACCGGGACCCGTTCCGTGATGACCCTGGCCAGCTCCGCAGGCACACATTCCAGGAGCAGGGCAAAGATCCCGGCCTGGCATAGGGCCTCGGCGTCGCGCAGGAGTTTCCGGGCGGATTCCAGATCCCGCCCCTGGACCTTGTAGCCTCCCAGGGCCGAGGCCCGCTGGGGGGTGAGACCGATGTGCCCCAGGACCGGTATCCCGGCCCTGGTCACCGCGGCCACGATCTCGGCTATCTCCTCGCCGCCTTCGATCTTGACCGCCTGACAGCCTCCCTCCTTCACGAAACGCCCGGCGTTGCGAATGGCCTCCACCGGACCGGTCTGATAGGACATAAACGGCATGTCTCCCACCACCAGGGCCCGGCTTGAGCCCCGGACCACGGCTCGAGCAAAGACCAGCATCTCCTCCATGGTAATGGGAAGGGTGTCCTCGTAGCCCAGAACGACCATGGCCGCGGAATCGCCCACCAGGAGGATATCCACCCCGGCTTCCTCGGCCAGACGGGCGGACACAAAATCATAGGCGGTCAGCGCCACCAGGGGCTCCCGGCCCTTTCGGTTCTGGATCTCGGGTATGGTCAGACGGGTCATTTCCTTAAAAGAATAACGAATCCCTGGGGGCTTTCAAATAGAGATAGGCCTTCTCCGTGAGAACGCGGCCCTTGCGGGTGCGCCGCAGAAGCCCGCAGCGGATGAGATAAGGTTCGTAGAGGTCCTCAAGGGTCTGGGGGTCCTCACACAGGGCGGTGGCCAGGGTGGAGAGCCCCACCGGCCCTCCGTCGAACTTCTCCAGGATGGTGAGAAGGATACGACGGTCCAGGGGAGAAAGCCCCATAGGGTCCAGATCCATAAGTTCCAGGGCCTTTTCCGCCACCTCCCGGGTGATAGGGCCCCTGTCTCTTATACACATCTGACG
>NZ_WFVX01000009.1:0-12260 GCF_015491435.1 Thermosulfurimonas sp. | reverse complement strand
TCTTCCGGGCGCCCCCGCTGTAAGGGGGAGAGGACGGAGATTTCCAGTTCCACTTCGGGCAGTTCCTCCCGGGCCAGGGGAGGGAAGCGGGGGTCGTTGAAGGCCGCGGACAGGGCCATCTCCTGCACCACCCGGTAGAGGGGTTTTTCGGACTGAAAGGTCCCGATACAGCCCCGCAGTTCGCCGTGTTTGTGCAGGGTGACAAAGGCCCCGCAGGGCTGATGCAGGCCCGGAAGCGGAGGCGGCACTTCCTGGGGCAACCTCTCGGAGAAGGCCGCCTCCAGGGTCCTTCGGGCCAGCCGCAGGAGATAGAGCTTTTCTTCCGGGCTAAGAGGCATTTTTTAACAGCTTAAGTAACTGTTCCCGGGAGAGTACCCCCGAGTGGGTCAGCCCGGAAGGAAATACATAGGTGGGGGTCCCCCGGATCCCCAGGCTCTTCACAAAACGGGCCCCTTCCTCCACCTTGTCCTTCCCCTCGCGACATTCCTTGGTGCCCTGATAACCCGCCACCAGGTCCTCAAATCCCTTTTTCTCACAGATGAGGGCAATGGCCTTCTGCTTGGCCCGGGGATGGAGCTGTTCCAGAGGGAAGAAGACCACGTTGACCCGGACTTTATTCTCCTGAATCAATTGCCAGAGGATCCTTTCCGCCTTCTTGCAGAAGGGGCAATCCGGATCGATGATGAAAAAGACCTCCGGACCCTTGCCCGCGGAAAAGGCCACATATTGACGCAATTTCTGGACCTGCTGGGGCGTGAGCTTGACCCGGTTCAGTTCGGAGATCCTCTCTCCGGTGAGATCGCGCCTCTTGGCGATCTCTATGATGCGTCCGGCCACCAGGTAACGGCCCGATTCGTCAATATAGGTGACCCCTTTGCGGGTTCCCTGCTGAAGGGTAACCTCGCAGAGCCCCTTTACCGCGGAGGGACGTACCGAGAGGATCTTCAGGTTGCCCGGGGTAAGATTGCGCAGGAGTTGCTGAACTTTCTGAGGGGTGGGACAGGCCCCGGCCGCCCCCGTTAGCCACAGAAAAAGACCCACTATCCATATATAACCCTTAAAGCGCATAGCCGACCTCCTTTTTAGGCCAAGATACCATCGGCCCGGAGGGGTGTAAAGGGTAGTTATCCCGAAAAATTGCGTTAAAGTAGGGCCAAATTTGGGCAGGAGGCAGGATAGATGTTTCGTAAATGGCATCTTTTTACTCCCGGGCCGGTTCCGGTGGCCCCCCAGGTCCTGCTGGCCGGAGCCGTTCCCACCCCGCATCATCGCTTGCCGGAGTTTTCGGCCCTGCTCTCGGAGATCCGCAGGGATTTACAGTACCTTTTCCAGACCCAACGTCCGGTCTTCTTCTTCGCCTCCTCCGGCACCGGGGCCATGGAGGCCGCGGTGGCCAATCTCTTTTCCCCCGGGGAAAAAGTGCTCGTCATTCGCGGGGGAAAGTTCGGCGAACGCTGGGGAGAGATCGCCGAGGGTTACGGCCTCTCTCCGGTGTATCTGGATGTGGAATGGGGAAAGGCCGTGCAGGCGGAGGAGGTGAAGTCCCGGCTGGACCGGGACCCGGAGATCCGGGCGGTTCTGGTTCAGGCCCACGAAACCTCCACCGGGGTGAAACACCCGGTGGAGGAACTGGCCGCCCTCTGCCGGGATAAAAATGTCCTCCTGGTGGTGGACGCCATCTCCGCCCTAGGGGTCTATCCCCTTCCCATGGATGAGTGGGGGATCGATGTGATGGTGGCCGGGTCGCAGAAAAGCCTGGCCCTTCCTCCGGGGCTTTCCTTCCTGGCCGTCTCCGAAAGGGCCTGGAGTCGGGTGGAAAAGGCCTCCGCCCCGCGCTATTACTTCGATTTGCGGCGGGAATGGAAGGCCTATCAGAAGGAGACCACGGCCTATACCCCGGCGGTTTCCCTGCTCCTTTCGCTTCACGCGGCCCTGCGTCTGGTGCGCGAAACCGGGCTGGAGAAACTCTTCGCCCACTATGCCCTGGTCTCCGAAGCCACCCGCCGGGCGGTGAGGGCCATGGGGCTGGAGGTCTTCCCGGAGGTGCCCTGCGAGGCCCTTACGGTGATCCGTCTTCCGGAGGAGGTGGATGGAGGCAAACTGACCCGGCTTCTGCGCGAGCGTTACGGGGTGGTGGTGGCCGGAGGACAGGGGAAACTCAAGGGACGGGTGGTCCGGATCACCCACATGGGGCACCAGAGTCCCCTGGAGGTGGTCCTGGCCCTTGCGGCCCTGGGACTCGGACTTTCGGAAATGGGCTTCCCGGTTAAAATGGAAGAAGGACTGGCGCAGGCCCTTGCTTTCATCGGCGAGAGGGGAAAGGAGGTTTACGCATGAAGGTGCTGGTTACCGATCCTTTGCTCCCGGAAGGGATAGAGATCCTCAGGTCCGGCGGCCTGGAGGTGGAGGAACGGCTCGGTCTCTCCCCGGAGGAACTCCGGGAGGCCATCGCCGAGGCGGACGGGATCATTATCCGCAGCGGGACCAGGCTTACCGCAGAGATTATCGAGGCGGCCCGGCGGCTCAAGGTCATCGCCCGGGCCGGGACCGGGCTGGACAATGTGGACATCGAGGCCGCCAGCCGGCGGGGTATCGTGGTCATGAACTGTCCCGGGGGGAATACCAATTCCGCGGCGGAGCATACCCTGGCCCTGATGCTGGCCCTGGCCCGAAACATCCCTCAGGCCATGGCCTCGGTGAAGGCCGGGCGCTGGGAACGTAAGAAGTTCATGGGCCGCGAACTCATGGGCAAAACCCTGGGAATCATCGGTCTGGGGCGGATCGGTTCGGTGGTGGCCGAGCGGGCCCAGGGGCTCAAGATGCGGGTGGTGGCCTATGACCCCTTCGTAACCCCGGAAAAGGCCTCGGAAATGGGAGTGGAATTGCTTTCTCTGGACGAACTCTACGCCCGGGCGGATATCATTACCATCCATGTCCCCCTGACCAAGGAGACCTATCACCTCATCAACGCCGAGAGCTTCGCCAAGATGAAGGACGGGGTGCTGCTCATCAACTGCGCCCGGGGAGGTATCGTGGATGAAATGGCCCTCTATGAGGCCATGAAGAAGGGGAAGGTGGCCGGAGCGGCCCTGGACGTGTTCGAGACCGAACCCCCGGATCCCAAGCATCCGCTCTTTGAGATGGAAAACTTCGTCTGCACCCCTCACCTGGGGGCCTCCACCCTGGAGGCCCAGAAGAACGTGGCCGTGGCCGTGGCCACCCAGGTGGTGGATTTCCTGGTCCACGGAGTGGTGCGCAATGCGGTGAACATGCCCTCGGTCTCCGCGGAGGCCCTGCGCGTGCTCAGGCCCTATCTCACCCTGGCGGAAAAGCTGGGCAGTCTTCAGGCTCAGCTGGCCGAGGGGCCGATCACCGAGGTCCAGATCGAGTATCAGGGAGAGGTTTCCCGTCTGGATACCAGTCCTCTCACCCTCTCCCTGGTAAAGGGACTTCTGTCCCGGGCCCTGCGGGAGGACGTAAACTACGTGAACGCCCTGTATCGGGCCAAAGAGAGGGGGATCAAGATCACCGAGAGCCGCACCGAGACCGCCGAGGATTTCCTCAATCTCATCGGGGTGAGGGTGAGGTTCAAGGGCGGCGAGAACTATGTGGCCGGAACCCTCTTCGGAAAAAGGGAGCCCCGCATTGTGCGTATCAACGATTTCCGTCTGGATGCCCTGCCCGAAGGGCCCATGCTTTATATCCACAACGAGGATCGTCCCGGGGTGATCGGTCTCATCGGGGTTACCCTGGGGGAGGCTGATCTTAACATTGCCCGGATGTATGTGGGCCAGGAGCCGGAAAAACGGCGCAATGTGATCCTCCTTTCGCTGGATCGGTTGCCGGAGGAGAAGGTCCTTTCGGCCCTGCGCAATCTACCCCATGTATTTTCGGTAAAACCCCTGGAGCTTTAAGGTTTATGCGGATAAACCTGCGCGATCTAACCCTGGAGGAACTGGAAGAGTTCATGACCGGCCTCGGTGAGCCGGCTTACCGGGGCCGGCAGATCTTCCGCTGGCTGACCCGGCCGGAGGTGGAGGACTTCTCGGTAATGACCGATCTTCCCAAGAGCCTGCGAGCTAGACTTTCCGGGATAGCCACCGTGGCCCTGCCCCAGCTCGTGGAACGGAAACTCTCCACCGACGGAACGGCCAAGCTGGGGCTCCGGCTCTCCGACGGCGAGGTGGTGGAATGTGTGCTCATCCCGGAAAGAGACCATTTTACCCTCTGTGTTTCCACCCAGGTCGGCTGTGCCATGGGCTGTCGTTTCTGTCTTACCGGGCGCATGGGATTCCGGCGCAACCTCTCCACCGGAGAGATCGTCTCCCAGGTGCTCCTGGCCCGGCACTTCATGGAGGAGTCCGGAATCGCCGATCGTCCCCTGCGCAACCTGGTCTTTATGGGCATGGGCGAGCCGCTGGCCAACTATCGACACCTGGTCAAGGCCCTGAAGATCCTCACCCATCCGCAGGGGTTCCATTTCGCCCGCAAACGCACCACCGTTTCCACCGTGGGTCTGGTTCCTCAGATACGGGCCCTGGCCGAGGAGTTTCCGGTGGCCCTGGCCATTTCCCTCCATGCCCCGGACAACGACCTGCGGTCCCGGCTTATCCCCGCCACCCGGCGTTATCCCCTGGAGGAGATCCTGGCCGCCTGTCGCGACTATCCCCTGCGCCGGGGAGCCCGCATCACCGTGGAATATGTCCTTCTTTCCGGGGTAAACGATCATCCCTGGCAGGCCCGGCGCCTGGTGGAGATCCTGCGGGGTATTCCGGTCAAGGTCAACCTCATTCCCTTTAATCCCCATCCGGAACTTCCCTTCAAGCGCCCCTCCGAGAGCCGGGTGCGGCGCTTTCAGGAGATCATCCTTTCCGAGGGAGTGGTGGCCACCGTGCGTAAGAGCAAGGGTCTGGATATAGGAGCGGCCTGCGGACAGCTCCGGGCCGAACTCTCCCTTTCCTGAATTCGAGTTTAAAATAGAAACCCTAAATGAAGGCTCCTTTAGGTCGGAGGATTCTGCGGTATGGAGTGGCCTTCCTTTTCTGGGTGCTCCTGGCCCTGGGAGCGGCCTATCTGCATCACCGTCTCTTTATCCGCCTCCCCGAACTGGACTGGAAGTACTTCCTGATCCCTTTTTTAAACGGGGTGGTCACCGGGGGGCTTTTTTGCGCGGTCCTCTATCTTTATGAGCGGGCCCGGTTCCAGAGTTATCTTGATCCCCTGACCGGGCTTTTCAACCGCCGCTATGCCATGGAATGGCTGGAAAACACCCTGAAGCGGCTGGAGCCCTTCTCTGCCGGGGTGCGATTGTCCATCGTCCTCCTGGATATAGACGACTTCAAGAACATCAACGATACCTTCGGACACCATGTGGGGGATCAGGTGCTGCGGACCCTGGCCGGTCTTTTCCGGGAGGAGGTGCGCCTGTCCGATCTGGTCTGTCGGGTGGGAGGGGAGGAGTTCCTCATCATCATGCCCCGCACCGACCGGCGGACCGCCCTGGAGGTAGCGGAGCGGATCCGCAGCCGGGTGGCGGAGTTTGACTTCCCTACGGTGGGGCGGGTTACGGTCAGCGCCGGGGTGGCCAGTCTGGGAAACGGCATGACCCTTACGGAACTCCTCATTCAGGCTGATCTCCATCTCTACCGGGCCAAGGACCAGGGCAAGAACCGGATTTACGGTTAGGCCTCGATCTCCGAGAGATTGGCGAAAGAGGAGTAGGGGGCCTGGAAGGCCAGCTTCACCACCCCGGTGGGGCCGTTACGCTGTTTCCCGATGATGAGTTCAGCCACTCCCTTGTGGGGGGTGTCCCGGTTATAGACCTCGTCCCGGTAGATGAAGACGATGAGGTCGGCGTCCTGTTCGATGGCCCCGGATTCACGAAGATCCGAGAGCTGGGGACGTTTGTCCGGGCGTTCCTCCACCCGCCGGTTGAGCTGGGAGAGGGCCACCACCGGGACGTTGAACTCCTTGGCCATGGCCTTGAGCGAGGAGGAGATCTCCGAGATCTCCTGTTCCCGCCGTTCCCGCCGTTCTCGGCTCTGAAGGAGCTGGAGATAGTCGATGATGATGAGCCCCAGACCGTGTTCGCTCATGAGTCGGCGGGCCTTGGCCCGCAGGTCCAGGATGGAAAGGGCCGGGGTATCATCCACAAAGATGGGGGCCCGGGTGAGTTTGTTGGCGGCAAAGGTCAGGCGTTGCCATTCGCTCTCGGAGATGCGACCGGTGCGCAGGGCCTGAAGGTTTACCCGGGCCTCGGCGCAGAGCATACGCATGGCCAGCTGATCGCGACTCATCTCCAGGGAGAAGATCCCCACCGGGATACCGGCTTCGGCCGCGGCGTAACAGGCGATGTTCAGGGCAAAAGAGGTCTTTCCCATGCTGGGCCGCCCGGCCACGATGATGAGATCCCCCGGCTGAAGACCGGCGGTGAGATGGTCGAACTCGGTAAAACCCGTGGGTACCCCGGTGATGAGCTCCGGACGCTGGTGGAGTTTCTCCAGGTTGCGGATGGCCTCCTTGACCAGGTCCTTTATGCTCTGGAAGCCCTCTTTTTCGGAATAGGCCCGCAGTTCAAAGATGGATTTTTCCGCCGCTTCCAGGATATCCTCCACCGGTTCGGTGGCCTCGTAGGCCCGGGCGGCGATCTCCGTGGCGGTGCGGATGAGACGGCGAAGCAGGGCCTTTTCCCGTACGATCTCCGCATAGTAAACCGCATGGGCCGAGGTGGGCAGAAGCCCCGCTAGCTCCGCCAGATAGGACGCTCCCCCGATGTCCTCCAGGGTGCCCCGGGAAAGAAGCTCGTCGTGTACGGTAACCAGATCGATGGGTTCGTGACGTTCGAAAAGGGCCAGCATGGCCCGATAGATCTCCGCATGGGCCTCCCGATAGAAGTCGTCCGGGGAGAGGATCTCCACCACCTTGAGGATTACCGAAGGGTCCAGGAAGATACTGCCCAGAACCGCCCTTTCCGCCTCCAGATTCTGAGGCGGAAGCCGGTCCAGCAGCAGAGCCGGGGCTTCCTTGCGGCGAGCCAAAACTATTCTTCCAGCGGTACCACGTTTATTTTGACCCTGGCGGTGACCTCCGGGGAGATTCGAATGGGGACTTCGTATTCTCCCAGGGTCTTGATGGGGGCCTCCAGCAGGACCTGTTTACGGGAGATCTCCAGGCCCTGCTCCGCCAGGGCATTAACAATGTCCTGGGCGGAAACCGAACCGTAAAGACGATCCTCCTCGATGACCCGCTGAGGCAGGGTGAGGGTGAGGGATTCCAGCTTTTCCGCAAGGCTCATATGTTTTTTGCGTTCCCGTTCGGCCTTGGCCAGGATGATCTGCCGCTCCCGCTCCATGGCCGCCAGATTCTTGCGGTTGGCCGGGATGGCCAGACCCTTGGGCAGGAGATAGTTGCGGGCATAACCGTCCTTTACCCGTACCACATCCCCGGGTTTCCCCAGCTTGGGCACATGGGTGCGCAGGATCACCTCCATGGTTAGCCTCCCATACGGACGATCTCTTCGGGCTCAAGCTCCGCCACAAAGGGAAGCAGGGCCATGATCCGGGCCCGTTTGATGGCTGTGGTGAGCCGACGTTGATGATAGGCACAGGTCCCGGTTTGACGGCGATGGATGATCTTGCCCCGCTCGGTAAGAAAGGGCCTGAGCACGTCGGGTTCCTTGTAATCAATCTTGAGATTGGGATCCGCGCAGAACCGACAGACCTTCTTGCGGGGGAAAAATCTCCTTCTTACCGTGGTCTGATCCGCCATAAGAGGGCCTCCTTAAACAAAATTTTAGGCCGCTTCGGCCGCGATTTCTTCTTCCTCGGGCTGATAACGATCTTCCAGTTTGACCACGATGAACCGGATCACCCGTTCATCTATGCGGAAGAATTGTTCCAGCCGGGGGGGAAGATCGGCGTTTCCGTAAAATTCTACCAGGATATAGTAGCCCTGTTTCTTCTTCTCGATGGGATAGGCCAGTTTGCGCATCCCCCATTCGTCCACCTTGAGCACCCTGCCGTCGTGTTCCTCCACCAGGCGCTGGATCCGATCCAGGACTTCCTGCCGCTCCTCCACCCGGTCGGGATGGATGATGAAAAGGGTTTCGTACTTGCGGATACGCTTGGGACGACGATATTCCAGCATCTCTAACCTCCCCTCGGTCTTGCGGCCCCCGGTGCCTCCGGGAGCAAGGAGTTAAAAATTAAAACCTGGTGGGCGGTGCTGGATTCGAACCAGCGACTTCCACCGTGTGAGGATGACGCTCTACCACTGAGCTAACCGCCCACCGCTTCCAAATATATCCCGCTTTTGGACCTGTGCAAGCCCCCTTCCCGGAAAACTCCATTTGCCTTTTTCCGGTAAGAGCAGTATCATCTAAACACGGTTATCGAAAGATGAATATTGTAGGCATAGAACCCCGAAATACACGCACGCATGTCTTTTCCGCCTTTCGTCTTCCCCGTCTGGCCCTCCCCCTCTTGGGGACCATGCTCCGGGATCGGGGACATCGGGTTACGGTATTCCTGGAGGAATGGGGAGAGGTGGACGAGTCGGTGGTGCGGGAGGCGGATCTAGTGCTCATCTCCACCATTACCCCCACCGCCCCCCGGGCCTATGCCCTGGCCGAGCGCATCCGTCGCACCTACGGCAAACCCGTGGTCCTGGGTGGTCCGCATGTAACCTTCTGTCCGGATGAGGCCCTGGAGTATGCGGATTTTGTGGTGCGCGGGGAAGGGGAGTTCACGGTGCTGGATCTGGTGGAGGCCCTTTCCAACGGAGGAGGGTGGGAGAAGATCGCCGGCCTTTCCTACCGGCGGGGCGAGGAAAAGATCCACAATCCGGCCCGGGAGGGGTTCGTGGAGCTGGACGATCTCCCGGTCCCGGATTTTTCCCTGGTGCCCGGGGTTTCAGCCGAAAAATTGCGCATCTACCCCATAATGACCTCCCGGGGGTGCCCGTACGGTTGCATTTTCTGTTCGGTTATTGCCATGTTCGGTCGGCGCTACCGGTATCGTTCCTCGGAGTTGATCCTGGAGGAACTCTCCCGCATCCAGGCCGGACAGCGCGTCTTCTTTTACGACGACAATTTCGCCGCCAACCGCAAGCGAACCAAGGAATTGCTGGAGAGCCTGGTGCGCCGGGGTTTTCGGGGAGGATGGTCGGCTCAGGTACGTATCGATATCTATAAGGACCCGGAGCTCCTGGAACTCATGCGCCGGAGCGGGTGTTTTGTGGTTTATATCGGGCTGGAATCGGTCAATCCCGAGACCCTCAAGGCCTTCCGGAAGGGAATTACCTATCAGGAAATCGAGGAAGGCATTCGCACCCTGCACCGTTACGGTATTCGAGTCCATGGGATGTTCGTTCTGGGGGCGGATACCGACACCGAGGAGACCATCCAGGCCACCCTGGAGTTTGCCCGACGGGTGGGGCTGGATTCGGCCCAGTTTTTGATCCTTACCCCTGTCCCCGGGACCCGGCTCTTTGAGGACTATCAAAAGGCCGGAAGGATCTTCGAAACCTCCTGGGATCTTTACGATGGACACCATGTGGTCTTCCGTCCGGCGCAACTTTCGGCCCGGCGCCTTCAGGAGCTCTCCTACCTTCTGCACCGCCGTTTCTATTCCCTGAGAGAGGCCCTGCGTTTCCTGCTTCGAGGCGATCTCTACGGGGCTTATCTGCGCTATCTGGGTCGGGGGTTCGTGAAACGCTGGTGGCGCGAGAACCGGGAATTTTTCCGGCGCCTGGAGGCGATGTCCTGAACCGGGAGAAACTTTCCTCGGTCCGTTCCCGGCTGGAGGAGGTTATCCGGGGGAAAGCGCAGGAGGTGGAGCTGGCCCTGGTGTGTTTTCTGGCCCGCGGACACCTCTTGCTCGAGGATCTCCCCGGCACCGGGAAGACCACCCTGGCCCTGGCTCTGGCCCGGGTTACCGGATGTGCCTTCCGTAAGGTGGCCTTTACCAGCGATCTTCTGCCCGCGGATATCTTGGGAGCCGAGGTCTGGCGCCCGGAAAAAGGGGTCTTTGAATTCAAACCCGGACCCATTTTTACCCATATTCTCCTGGCCGATGAGATCAATCGGGCCAGCCCCCGCACGCAGAGCGCCCTTCTGGAGGCCATGGCCGAGGGGAAGGTTTCGGTGGGAGGCAAGACCTATCCCCTTCCCCGTCCCTTTATGGTCATCGCCACCCAGAATCCGGAGGACCTTCAGGGCACCTATCCTCTGCCGGAGTCTCAGCTGGATCGGTTTCTCCTGCGGCTTTCCCTGGGCTATCCCGATCCGGAGGAGGAAAAGAAGATCCTTCAGGCCGACGGCTATTATGAGGCTGCCTGCGATCTTCCGGCGGTGCTTTCGCCGGAGGAGGCCCGGGCCCTCCAGGAAGAGGTCCGCCGGGTACGGGTCTCGGAGCGGCTTCTCGCCTATTTACTGGAGCTGGCCACGGAATCCCGCCGCCACCGGGAATTCCGTTACGGATTTTCCACCCGCGGACTCCTGGCCCTGAAACAGGCGGCCCAAGCCCTGGCCTATATCCGGGGGCGAGACTTCGTGACCCCGGAGGAGGTCAAGGCCGTGTTCGTACCGGTGGCCTATCCCCGTCTCCTTCCCCGGGCCGAAATCCCGCCTCCGGCCCGGGAGGAAATGCTGCGCGAATTCCTGGAACAGGTCCCGGTACCCCTGTGAAAACCCGTTTTCGGGTGCGTATAACCACCGCCGGGTATCTCTACATCGCCCTGACCCTGGCCGTGGCCCTGGCCGGGGTGAACACCGGAAACAACCTCCTGTACCTTTCCGCCTCGGCCCTTCTGGCCCTGATGACCCTTTCCGGACTCCTTTCCGTACTCAATCTCCTGGGGCTTTCCGTGAGGATCGAACCCCCGGAAGAGACCTTCGCCGGAGTCCCCTCTCCCTTCGGGATCCATCTTCAGGCCCGGGGCTGGCCCAGGTTCTTCCTGCGGGTGCGCCTCCTCGAGGGAGAGAGCCGGGTTCTTTATCTCCGGGACAGGTGCCGGGTTCTTCTCTGGGTCCGTCCTCCCCGCCGCGGCGAGATCCATCTGCCTCCCCTGGAGATCTATTCCGGATATCCTCTGGGCCTCTTCCGACGCTCCCGTTTCTGGCCGTTAGGGATACGTCTTCTGGTCTATCCCCGGCCCCTTCCCGGCAGGGTTCCCCTTTCGGTTCGGGATACCGTTCCGGCCCCTTCTTCCGGAGCCCGTTTCCGGCCACCCGAACCGGAGGAGTTCTCCGGCCTGGGCCCTTACCGGGAGGGTATTCCGGCCAGTCGGATTGCCTGGCGGGCCTCCGCCCGCACCGGGACCCTGCGCATGAAGGAGTTCGAGGGAGGCGGAGGGCGAACCCTGATCCTGGATCTGGGGGCTACCCCCTCGGAGGAGGAGCTGTCCCGGGCCACCCATCTTATCCTTCGCGCTCTGGGGGAGGGCTATGCGGTGGGGCTCAGATTGAAGGGGCAGGAGATTCCTCCGGGACGGGGGCCGCAAAAGCGCCGTCAGCTGCTGGAGGCCCTGGCCTATGCCTGAACTGCGCCCCCTTAAGGTGGCCTGGATCCTGGCGGTGGCCTCGGTGGTCCTTCCCGGAGGCTTCCTGTACCGGGATCTTTCCCCGGTGGCCCTCTTCTTCCTGGGCGGGGTCCTCCTGTGGATCTTCCTGCGGGAAAGACAGGGGGACCTCCGACCCCTCGGGGTGCGGGACCAGATCCTCTTACTCCTGCCCTTCCTTTTCTGGACCATCCTTACCCTGCGTCTGGAGACGCTGGTGGTGCGTTTTGCGGATCTGCTTTTGATCCTGGCCGGGGTGAAATTCCTGGGAACCCGGACCCCGCGGGACATCCTCCAGATCTATCTCCTGGGGCTTCTCCTGCTGGTGGCCGCGGCGGTATGGCGTTTCGACCTCCTTTACGGGGCCCTCTTTGCCCTGGAAACCGCCCTTCTCATTTCCGGATTGCTCTTTCTTTTTGCCGCCCAGGAGGGGGAGAAGATCCCTCTGGCCCTGGCCCGGCGGCTGGCCTTCCTGGGCGTGCTCACCACCCTGGGGGTTTTTGTGCTTACGGCATTCTATTTTCTCTTTCTCCCCCGTCCGCAATGTACCCTCTTTAGCGGGCCCTTTGGTTCCACTGTGCGCACCGGTCTTTCCGATCGGGTGGCTCCGGGGGAGATCGCCGCCCTTCAGGAGGATCCCAGCGTGGCCTTCCGGGTGCGCTGGCTCTCCGGGCTCCGTCCGGCCCGGCCCTATTTCCGGGTCT
>NZ_WFVX01000008.1:0-6864 GCF_015491435.1 Thermosulfurimonas sp. | reverse complement strand
GGAAAGGGGCTGGTCGGTTCGACTCCGGCCCCGGCCTGAAAAATCCTTTCCCGGAGGTTTGGATCATGGATCGCGAGGCCCTCTGGTCTTCTCTGGGGCTAGACCTTGAGGCCCATGCCGCCCTCCTTGAGGCCCTGGGCCCCCTTTACCGGGAGGTCTATCTTTCCCAGGAAAATCGGCCCCGGGGCATGGCCTATTTTGATGCCGTGGTGGCGGATATCCACGGAGCGCGGGTGGCGGAGCTCCTTGAGATTCGTAAGAAGGGCCGCCCGGTGGTGGGAACCTTCTGCGTGTTCGTGCCGGAGGAGATGGTCTGGGCCGCGGGAGGGGCCTGCGTGGGGCTCTGCGCCGGGGTGGAAGTGGCCACCGAGCGGGTGGAGGAGGTCCTTCCCCGAAATCTGTGTCCCCTTATCAAGGCCTTCTTCGGCTTCAAGCTGGCCCGTCTCTGCCCTTACATGGAAGCCTGTGATTTCCTCGTGGGGGAGACCACCTGCGACGGAAAGAAAAAGGCCTATGAGATCTTTGAGGCTTACAAGCCCGTCTATGTGATGCAGGTCCCGCACCGCAAGGACGAGGAAAGCCTTCGGCTCTGGACCGCGGAGGTAGAACGTTTTCTCCGCTACATAGAAGAATTTACCGGGGAGCCCATCTCCGCGGAGGCCTTAAGGGAGGCCATTGAACTTATCAACCGGCGCCGCAGGGCCCTAAAGCGCCTGAACGAACTTCGCCGTTTCGATCCGCCGCCCATCTCCGGCCGCGACGCCCTCCTCATCCACCAGCTCGCTTTCTTTGACGACCCCGAACGGTTCACCCGTAAGCTGGAGGAGCTTTGTACGGAGCTTGAGGAGAGGGTTTCCGCCGGGGAGGGGGTGTGTCCGCCCGGCACGCCACGGGTGGTGATCTCTGGCTGTCCCATGGCCATCCCCAACTGGAAGGTGGCCCATCTGGTGGAATCCTCGGGGGCGGTGATCGTGGGGGAGGAGTCCTGTGTGGGAACGCGTTACACCCGGGAATTGGTCCGGGTTTCCGAAAACTCCAAGGAAGGGCTCCTTCGGGCCCTTGCCGAAAGATACCTCCGGATCGATTGCGCTATCTTCACCCCCAACCCGGAGCGCCCGGCGCATCTCAAGGAGATGGTCCGAGAGCTTTCGGCCGCCGGGGTCATCCATTACGCCCTCAAGTTCTGCGACCCCTATACCATTGAGGCCCACCGGATAGAAATGGACTCCGCCGTTCCGGTCCTAAAAATCGAAACCGACTATAGCCTTGAGGACCGGGAGCAGCTTCGCACCCGCATCGAGGCCTTCCTGGAGGTCCTGAGGTGAGGGTGGCCGGGCTTGACATAGGTTCGCGGACCGTAAAGCTGGTCATCCTGAACGGGACCGAAGTTTGCGAGAAGCGGTGTCTTGAAACCTCGGCCCGTCTTGCGGAACAACTTCGGGAGATCCTTTCCGGGCTTTCCTTTGACCGATTGATCGCCACCGGCTACGGCCGCAACCTGGCCCGGGAGCTTTTCGGGGCCGAAACCCTTACCGAAATCAAGGCCCATGCCCTGGGGGTGCGATACCTTTTCCCCGAGGTCCGGACCATCCTGGATATCGGGGGGCAGGACAGCAAGGCCATCGCCCTTGCCCCGGACGGCCGGGTGTTAAAGTTTGAGATGAACGACCGCTGCGCCGCCGGCACCGGGCGTTTCCTTGAAGTCATGGCCCGGGTGCTGGGGGTCTCCCTGGAGGAGCTTTCCGAAATGGCCCTTTCCGCGGATCAGGCGGCCCGCATCAGTGCCCTCTGCACGGTCTTTGCCGAGAGCGAAGTGGTGGGCCTTATCGGGCGCGGAGAGGCCCCGGAGCGCATCGCCCGCGGTATCATTTCCTCTATTGTTAAGCGCTCCCTGGGGCTCCTGCGTCGGGTTTCCCCTTCACCCCCTCTGGTCTTTACCGGCGGGGTGGCCCGCAACCGGGCGGTGGTAAGGTTGCTGGAGGAGGAGCTGGGCCTTCCGGTTCTCATCCCGGAGGACCCGCGGATCACCGGGGCCCTGGGCGCCGCCCTTTGCGGGACTTCGTCTTCGGGTTCAGGGCCGGGTAAAGGTACGGAGAAAGGGCTAACCGGGTAAAAGATCGGTTTCTTTTTCCAAGAAGGTTTCCAGATGCCTTAAGAGTTTTCTAAATAAGGCTAGCCACTTTTCTCCTTCCGGGGTGAGGCGGGCCCCTCCGCCTCCTTTCCCTCCCACCGTGGTTTCCACCAGGGGTTTTCCGGCCTGACGGTTCATGGACTCCACGAGGTCCCAGGCATGTTTGTAGGACATGTTCATGGACCGTGCCGCGGCGGAGATGGAGCCGTATTCCCGGATTCTTTCCAGAAGAACCATCCTTCCGTAACCCAGAAAGGTGCCCTCCGGCCCTTCGATCCAGATCTTTCCCCGCACCCGAAGGCCTTTCATTCCTCTTCCTCCAGGAGAAAGATTCGTTCCGGGGGTAAGCTCAGGCGTAGTCTGCGACCCGGAGAGAGATCCAGTTTGCTTCGGGCCAGATCCGGGAGGATGACCTCAAGAAGACCACCCCCTTCACCCTTAAAAAGTACCCGGACCTGGGGCCCTTCGGAACGAAGATTCACCAGCCGGGCGGAAAGGAGATTCTCCTGCTCCGGGTGAAGGTACTTCTCGCGCACCACAAGGACGTCCTCGGGGTGAATCCCCACATAGATTTTCCGCCGGGAGGGCGGGGTGGAGGTCACTCTTAGAACGGTCCCCAGGGACGGGACCTCTACCCTCCCTTCCTGCCTTACCCTTCCGGGGAAGAGGTTACGTAATCCGAAGAAACGGGCCATCCGCAGGCTGGGTGGCTTCCGATAAAGCCTTTCCGGAGGCCCGGAGGCCTCGAGCCGACCCTCAAAGATGACGCTCACCGTGTCGCCGAGAAAGAAGGCCTCCTTAAGGTCATGGGTTACCAGAAGTACGGTGAGGCCGTAGCGGTGCCGCAATTCGGAAAGAAGATCCCAGAGTTCCCTTCTTAAGCCCTGATGGAGGGCGGAGAAGGGTTCGTCAAGAAGCAGATGTCGGAAACCCGGGGCCAGGGCCCGGGCCAGAGCCACCCGCTGGCGCTCGCCTCCGGAAAGGGAGGTTACGCGGCGCTCCAGGAGATGGTTTATATCCAGGATTCGACAGAGCTCGAAAACGAATCCATCGGAGGGACGTTTTCTGATCTTGAGGCCATAAAGTATATTCTCCCGCACGCTTAAGTGAGGAAAGAGGGCCAGATCCTGAGGAAGGTAGCCCAGGCCGCGCTTTTCCACCGGAAGGCGGGTAAGGTCGCGGCCCTCAAGGAGGATACGACCCGCCTCCGGGGTCCTCAGTCCTATTACGGTCTCAAGCAGGGTGCTCTTTCCGCTTCCGGTGGGGCCGAGGAGGACATGGATCTCCCCGCTTTTTACCTCCAGATCTATCTCTCCGAGGAGGAAGTTTCCGGCCCGGACCCTGAGGCCCTCCACCCGGATCATACTCCGCGCTCTCCCAGCCTGTGCACTCCGTAAAGCACGCAGAGCCCTATGGCCACCAGAATCAGGGTTAAGACCGCGGTCCCCGGAATGTCCGCGGTGGAAAGGTGCATGAAGATGGCGATGGGGAGGGTCTCGGTACGCAGGGGCATGGCCCCGGCCACGGTGATGGTGGCCCCGAACTCTCCCAGGGCCTTGGCCCAGGTGAGAACAAAGGCCGAAAGGAGGCCTCGGCGGGAAAGAGGCAGGGTTACGGTGAGGAAGGCCTTAAGAGGAGTGGCTCCCAGGGTGCGGGCCACTTCTTCGTAGCGGGGAGGTATTTCGTCCAGCGTGGCCTTGAGGAGGCGGACGGCAAGCCCCGCGGTGGTCACGAATTGAGCGAGCACAATGCCCTTCACCGCAAACACAAAGGTGAGCCCCCGGTCCGCAAGCCAGGCTCCTACCGGCTGATTAAAAAAGATAAGGATCATGGCCCCCAGGGCCGCAGGCGAAACCACTAAGGGAAGTTCAAGCAGGGTGTCCACCAGCCTCTTTCCGGGAAAATCGAAGCGTGAAAGGGCATAGGCCGCGGGAAGCCCGAGCCAGAGGGAAAGGAGGCTGGCCAGGGTGGCACACAGGAGACTCAGGCGCAGGCTAAAGAGGGTGCGCGGTGAAAGCAGGGTCGCAAGGAAGAGATCCTTTTTAAAGAAGTAAAAGAGGGAGAGGATAAGGGTGGTATAAAAGAGGGTTATCACCAGGGCGGCGGAGAGGGTCAGACGACGAAGGGTCATCGGGTCCTGCCTCCCAGCCATTCCGCTGGCACTTTATAGGTTCCCCCCACGGGTTTGCGGGCCCCGATAAAGGAGAAGGCCTCCTCCGGGCTCATGAAGTAATGGTAGCGCCGGAAAATATCCTTCCCTTCCGGGGAGGTAATGAACCGGATGAAGGCCTCGGCCAGAGGCCGGTTGCGGGTGAAACGTGCTACGGCAATGGGCATATATCCCACGCGCACCACCTCCTCCGGCCGCAGGGGGATGGCCTCAAGGTGTTTCGGATCCCAGTAAGCAAAGATACGCCATCCGATCACCGCATCCACCGCTCCCAGGGAGACCGCAGCCGCGGTCTGGGCACAGCTTCCGGTGTAATTGGTAAGCTTTTGCCGAAAGGCGGCCTTTTCCGCAGGACGCAGGGCCCTTTCCAGGATCTCCACCGCGTAAACCCCCACGCATACCCCCTCCGGATTGGCAATAGCCACCCGGATCCCGGGTTTGAGGAGATCGCGCAGGGAGTGAATTCCTTTGGGATTTCCTTTTTTAACGATAATAGCCGGAACCAGATAAGCCACGATCCTTTCGGTCTCGGGGAAGACGGCCTTTTTCCTTTTGGCCAGTTCCATATAGTCGGAGGAACCCGGAAAGTAAAGATCCCCTTTGCGGGAAAGGATCATCTGCGAGAGCACATATCCCGAGCCTCCGAAGACGAGGTCCACCCTGACCCCGGTCTTTCTTTCGAAGGCCCGGGCGGCCTCCTCGGTGGGGGGACGCGAAGCCGCCCCGGCAAAGATAAGAAGCCTTTCCCCGGCCCGGGACACGCCTGTTAACCCCACCCAGAAGAGAAGAAGTATGCCCAGTATGCGTTGCATGGGAACGCCTCCATCGTTATATTTGCCTATATATAACGCTTTCTCCTTCCTCTTGCAAGGGAGGCCCTGGTCGGGAGGGGCTTTATCGGCGGCGGGCCAGGATCTCTCGTACCAGGGCCAGGGCTTCCTCCCGATTCCTTACCCGTCCCTCCACCTGGGCCTCTTCCACCGCGGAGAGAAGCTCGCGAAAAAGGGGGCCGGGCTTGAGCCCCAGGACCTCGATAAGATCGTGCCCGGTAAGGAGTCTTTTCACCCGGACCCTTTCCATCACCTCCTGCGAGAAACGTTTAAGCTCGATAAAGAGGATCCGGAGTTTCTCGCAGGTTTCGGGTTCCGCGGCCGGGCCCCTTGCGGAAAGACAGTCGGAAAGGGCCACCACAAAGAGCCCGGGGAGATCCGGGCAGTCGCGAAGGAGTCTGCGCTTGGCCCGGGCCGTGAGACGCCCCTTTTCCCGGGCCTCCAGCAGAAAAAAGGGGCGCATGTGGTTGCGGATGAGAAGGGAGGCCCTCTTTATGACCTTCTTTTTTATGCGCCACCTTTCGGCCCAGGCGGAAAAAAGGCGCACGCTTTCTTTCTCGTGCTCGTAAAAGGTGATGCGTTCGGCCCGTTCCCCGGCCGGAGAAAAGGTGCGGCTCTTTCCCGCGTCATGGAAAAGGGCCGAAAGTTTCACGGCATAAAGGGCCTCGCGGTCCGAGACCATCTCCCGGATCTCTTTCTCGAATTCGGGATAGTGCTCCGGAGCGGAAAGGATCCCTTCGGCAGCGGAGAGGCTCTCCAGTGCGTGTCCCAGGACATCCAGATGATGATAATCCGGTTGCGGGATTCCGGCTCCTTCGTAAAGCTCCGGAAAAAGCTCAGCCAGAAGACCGTCGGCGAGCATCTCCCGCAGGGTCTCGGAAGCCCGGTGGGTCTCGAAGATGAGGCGCAATTCGTATTCCACCCGCTCCGGGGCCACCCGGTGGATCTCCGGGGCCAGCTCCTGGATGATCCGCCGGGTCTCCCCCTCGCACTTTCCGTAGCCCTGGGCCAGAAAACGGTAGGCCCGGAGGAGTCTCAAGGGGTCGTCCCGCAGGTTTTCCCGGGATATAGCCCGGATGATCCCGGCCGAAAGATCCGAAAACCCCCCGCAGGGATCGATAAGGGGCCAGGCCGAAGGGGGCCGGCTCAGAGCCTCGGAAAGGGGCACCGCTAGGGCATTCAGGGTGAAATCCCGCAGGCGTAAATCCTCCTCGATGTTCCGGGCTCCGGGACGAAGTCCGGAGATGTCCAGGGTGAAACCCTCCCGGGTCACCCGGAAGACCCCGAACTCTTCGTGAAGCGGAACCAGAGCGAAGGAGAGCCTTCTGGCTGCCTCCTCGGCCAGTTGCCGGGGCGAACCATCCACCACCGTGAGGTCGAGATCCCGTACCCTTTTCTTCCGCAGGATATCCCTTACGGCCCCTCCGGTAAGATATATCTCTCGCTCCGGGGCCACTTCCCGGAGAAAGGCCGCTATGGTTTCCCTTTGCGGATGATCCAGCCATTCCGCGAGTCCGTAAGCCATGGTATTCAAACTCTATCCCATCCTCCGGGCTTCGGCCAAGTTTTTGGGGTGCTAAACTCTTGTTTCTCTTGACAGGGAGGGGGTTCCGGGGGTAGCTTTCCGAAATATGGCCCCGGGTGCCCCGGGGCAGAGGCTCCGGGGTGAAACGGGAAGCCGGTGAGAATCCGGCGCTGGCCCGCAACCGTGACCGGGGACGAAAGCCGCTGGG
>NZ_WFVX01000007.1:0-7842 GCF_015491435.1 Thermosulfurimonas sp. | reverse complement strand
GCCCGGAAGATGCCCCTGGTAACGGATCTCCTTAGCCAGGCCGAGAGGCGACACCGGATCCGGGAATGGCTGGAGAAAGCAAACCGAAGGGATCTCCTCCTCCGGGAGAAGGAGGCCCTTTTCCGACGCCGGGCCGGGCTCCGCCGTGATCTGGAGGAAACCGAAAGGCGTCTGACGGAGCTGGAGGGCCAGGAGGCGGCCCTGCAGGATCTCCTTTCCCGGCATCGGGCCTGGGAGATGGCCCGTACCCTTTCTCCCGGAAAACCCTGCCCGGTTTGCGGTTCCCGGGAACATCCCTCCCCGGCTTCCCCTCCGGAGAAGCTTCCTTCCGAGGACCAGCGCCGGCAACTGGAAGAGGAGATCCGTAAGGTGCGGGAGATCCTGGAGAATCTCCGCCGACAGGAAGTCCTGCTCGCCGCCGAGGAGGAAAGGCTTAAGCGGGAAATCCGCTCCCTGGAAGAGGAGATCCCGGCCCATTTTTCTCCGGAGAAGGCCCGCTCGGAGCTGGCCCGGATCGAGGCGGATCTGGCCAGAGGGGAAAAGACCCGGGAGGAACTGGACCGGTTGCGAGAGCGCAGGGAGATCCTCCGGGCGGAGATCGCACGTCTCCGGCAGGTCCGGGAGACCCTGGAGGCCGAATACCAGCAGATTCGGCTGGAGGAGGGGCGTCTTTCCACCCGCATGGAGACCCTGGTTGCCCGGATGGGGGGAGAGCCCCGGGAGGAAGTCCTGCGAAGGACCCTCAGGGAAGGCGAGGAACGATACCGGAGATGGGAGAAGGAGCTTCAGGCCCTGGAGCGGACCCTGACGGATCTCGAGGCCCGGCGTTCCGCCCGGGAAGCCCTGGGCCAGGAACTCCGTAAGAGGTTGGGAACACTTAATCGCAAGAAGGCGGAGGTCTCGGAGCGCTTCTTACAGGTGCTGCGGGAGCTTTCCCTCCCGGATAGATCCCGTTTCGAGGCCCTTATTCCCGCGCTGGAAAAACGCGAGGAACTGGAAAAAGAGGTCCAGGGGTTCTTCCGGGAGGAAGAGACCCTGCTTTTGCGGCGCAGAGAACTCGAGGAATATCTGTCCGGAAAATCCCCTCCGGAGGTGGAGGGGCTTCGGGCCCGGGAGGAGGAAATGCGCCGGGAACTGGAACGCCGACACCGGGAGCTGGGGGAACTTTCCGGACGCATCCAGACCCTGGATCGCCTCCTGGGAGAGATCCGGGAGCTTCGCTCACGGCTGGAGGAGATCGAAAAGCGCTATCGTACGGTGAAGGCCCTTGCGGATCGTCTCGCTGGGCTCAACGAGAAACGTCTTTCCTTTCACCGCTTTGTGCTTACGGCCTTTTTCGAGGAGATACTCCTGCGAGCCTCCAGGAAACTTCATGCCCTTACCGGAGGACGTTTCCGTCTTCTGCGGCAGACCGAGATCCGGGACCGTCGTCGGGCCGCGGGGCTGGAGATCCTGATCCTGGATAGCTGGAGCGGAGGGGTACGTCCTGCCGCCACCCTTTCCGGGGGTGAATCCTTCCTGGCGGCCCTGTCCCTGGCCCTGTCCCTCTCCGAGGTGGTCCAGGAACTCTCCGGGGGGCGTCCCCTGGAGTGTCTGTTCATCGACGAGGGATTCGGGAACCTGGACCCGGATTCCCTGGATCAGGCCCTGTCTTTGCTGGCGGAGCTGCGGGCCGGGGGGCGTCTCATCGGGGTGATTTCCCACGTGAGGGAACTGCGGGAGCGAATCCCGGCGGTGCTGGAGGTGATTCCCCGGCGGGAGGGGAGCTTTCTGCGCACCAGGATCTAGGCGGGCTACGGATTTAGCCCCGGCTCAGGATCTCGTGCCAGTAGGGAGGGAGAACCAGCGAGGCCCGGTGCATCTCCGGGCTGTAATAACGCCCCCGAAACTCCTGCCGGGGCAGAAAATCCGTCTCCGGATCCTTTCCTCCCAGGAGGAAGGCGATTTCGTCTCCGTAACAGGGGACCATGGCCCGCAGCACCGTAAGGCGCGGGAATACCTCTTTGGCTCGGCTGTAGGCTTCGCGCAGGATCTCCGGGAAGAACCCCGGCAGGCTGGCCTGCTGGATGAAGACCCCTCCGGGGCGGAGGACCCGAAGCACCGCCCGATAGAACTCCCGGGTGTAGAGGCTCTTGGCCGGCCCTACCGGATCGGTGCAATCCACTATCACCAGGTCAAAGGATTCCGGGGGAAGTTCCCGGGTGGCACTAAGACCGTCTTCCACCCTTAATTCCACCCGGGGGTCCCGATAGTCCCCGGAGATCTCTCGCAGATATTTCTGGCAGGCCCTGAAGACCGAAAGATCCAGTTCCACCTGCAGGATGCGCCGGGGGTCGGAGAATTTCTGCAGTTCCCGCAGGACCCCTCCGTCGCCGCCGCCGATGATGAGCACCTCCTGCGGAGGATCCGCCAGGAGAGCCAGGGGCGTAAGGACAATGGTTTCGTGATAGATAAATTCGTCGCGTTCGGTGAATTGGACCACCCCGTCCAGGACCACAAAACGACCCCAGAAGGGGTTATGGAACACCTGGAGATGTTGGCCGGCCGGGGTATGTTCCTCGTGGATCAGTGCCACCCGAAAGGCATGGGCAAAATCCCGGCCCAGCCGTTCCCGCCACCAGTAGCGAGTCAAGTCTCCCCCTCGGAGATGAGGTTGCCCCGTTTTACTTCCACCACGTGGATATAGGAAGGCCGAAAGGCCTGTTGCATGCGTTCCAGGATGGAATAGGCCCCTTCCTCGTCGGCGGCAAAGATATCCACCGCCGCGTATCCGTTCTCCGGCCAGGTATGAATAAAGATGTGGGCGTCGCCGAAGGTGGCCTTGGCCGAGACCCCGTAGGGCTGAAACTGATACACGATGACCTCGCCCCGGGTTCCGGAGCCGTTACCCGAGAAGCGCAGGGCCTGCTCCACCTCTTCGGCCCGGGCCAGGACCCCGAAAGGAGCCTGCCACATCTCCACCAGCAAGTGCGTGGTAACCGGGAAACGACTTTCCTTCCTGCCCCCCTGGGCGGGAATCATGTCCAGCCGGTCGATCTGGCATACCGGGGTGGTCCTCATCACACACCTCCCCCCAGGCCAGGGCCTGGTTTTTTAAATATTTGGGTTCCTTTAAATCCCTCTCCATAAAAAATGGTCGGGACGGGCGGATTTGAACCGCCGACCCCCCACACCCCAAGCGGGTGCGCTGCCAGGCTGCGCTACGTCCCGAACCTACGGCAAACCTATATCCATTAACCGGTATCTTGTCAAGATAAGGGGCCAATTTTATGATAACCCGTTATGTTAGGTATCGTTTTCTGGAAAAGGGTCTGGCGCAGATACTGGGAAGACCATTGTTCCACCGAGGCCCAGGCCCTTACCTATACCACCATCTTTTCCCTGGTACCTCTTCTGACCCTGGCCTTTGCCATTGCCCGGCTCTTCATCCAGGCCGAGGATGTCCTGGAGAAATCCGAGGAGCTGCTCTCCCGCTTCCTTAACCCCGCGGCCATAGATACGGTGCAGGAGACCCTCTTTCGCCTTCTCTCCAAGGCCCAGCAGGCCCCTCTGGGCAAGGCCAGTATGCTTATATTTCTGACCATGATCGTGGGGCTTCTGATGCAGACCGAAGGGGTGCTCAATCGAATCTTTCGGGTTCGCAAGGGGCGCAGCATCCTGCAGAAGGTTACCGCTTACTGGATGATCCTTACCATGGGCCCCATCCTTCTGTTGCTCCCTCCGGCCGGAGCCTTTTATCTCTCCCATTATACCCAGAAATTCCTGGCCACCCTCCTTTTGAAACTCATTTATGTGCTCACGGTGATCATCTTCTTTGCCGGGCTCTATTTTTATCTCCCCCATCGGCGGATCCAGGTCCGGGCGGCCCTTTTCGGCGGCGGGGTGGCCGGCGTCCTCTGGTTGATCTCGGGTTATCTCTATACCTTTTATACCAGCAAGGCCGTAACCTACTCCAAGCTTTACGGTTCGCTATCCGCCTTTCCACTTTTTCTGCTCTGGCTCTTCCTTTCCTGGGCGGTAACCCTTTTCGGAGCCGAAGCCGCGGCGGTTTACGAGGAAAAAGACTGGCTGGGCAACGGCTATCAGGTCCCTCTGCCCCTCCTGGCGGTAGCGGTGATGCTCGAGCTCACCCAGGCTATGGAGGACGGCTCGGCTCCGCTCGCCCTCTCCGATCTTTCCCACCATCTCCGGGTCTCCCCCCGGGAGGTGGAGACCGTACTCGAGGAACTGGAGGTTCGCGGCCTGGTGGTGGTTACCGAAGAAGGGATACTGCCCACCCGGGGAAGAAAGGCCGTGCGGGTCGGGGAAGTGGTGGGTCCCTTTCAGGGGGTCCTTCCCCCCTCGCCTCCGGAACCTCCCAGCTTGAAAAAGGCCTATTTTTTGTTTAAAGACTGGGAAACGCGTCTGGATCGAACCCTGGAGGACCTATAGATGGCTCGGTGTCGCCTCTGTCGGAACGAAAAAAAGAATACGCCGGCCCGAATCTATCTCCCGGCTCACCGCCTTCCCCTGTGTCAGGAACACTTCGTGTCCTGGTTCGAACGTTATCTGGAGCGCACCATCCGATCCTTCCGGATGTTCACCCGCAAGGACAGAATCCTGGTGGCGGTCTCCGGCGGGAAGGACAGTTTGAGTCTGTGGAAGGCCCTGGTTTCCCTTGGATACGAGGCCGACGGGATCTTCGTCTATCTGGGGATCGAGGAGAACTCCTTTTCCCTTCTTTCGCGGCGGGCGGTGGAGGCCATGGCCCGGCGCCTGAACCGTCCCTTACACATCGTCGATATGCCGGCGGAACTGGGGTTTTCCGTTCCGGATCTGCGCCGGAAGACCCGAAAATACTGTTCCCTCTGCGGCACGGTGAAACGCCAGTACCTCAATCATCTGGCCAAGCGCCTGGGGTATTCGGTAATCGTTACCGGACACAACCTGGACGATGAGGCCTCCTCCCTCCTGGGGAACCTCCTGCACTGGAACCTGAAATACCTGGCCCGTAAATATCCGGTGCTGCCGGCGGAACACGGATTCGTACGCAAGGCCAAACCCCTTTGCCGCCATTCGGTTCGGGAGATCCGACTTTACGCGGAGATCCAGAAACTCCCCTATCTGGCCGAGAGCTGTCCCCTTTCCGAGGAGGCTACCCGGCCCTTTTACGCCCAGATCATGGATGAGCTGGAGGAACGTTCCCCGGGCACCAAACTGCGGTTTTATCTGGATTATCTGCGCCGGGCCTTTCCCCTTTTCGCCGAACACCGGGAGGAGTTTATGGATCGGGAACTCCTCACCTGTGAACGCTGCGGGGAACCGGCGGTTTCCAGTCCCTGCCTTTTGTGTCGTTTAAAGGAGGAATTTCGTGGCCATGCGGGTATCTAAACGTTATCTCCCCCTGGTGGCCGGAGGGCTGTGGCTGGCGGTGGGCCTGGGCCTCAGTCTGCGGGGGCTTCTCTGGATCTGGTATCGGGGTGGCCCTAAAGAACTGCTGGGCCTTCTGATCCTGAGCCTTCCGCTGGCCCTGGTCTTTTCCTCCCGTATCCTGACCCGGACCGTACAGAGGACTCTCAACCATATCCGCTGTCTCCCGGAAAGGAGCTCCCTTTTATCCTTTCAACCCGGCAAACAGTATCTCCTGGCCCTGGCCATGATCGCCCTGGGCATCCTTCTCAGGAGGTTGCCCCTTCCCAGGGACTACCTGGGGGGTCTCTATCTCTGGATGGGGCTTTCCCTCTTCTTTTCCAGCCGTTTTTTCCTGAAGGGACTTTCTTCCTAAATAAAAAAGGCCCGCCGAAGCGGGCCTCGAGTTTTCAGGGCCGGAGCGTGATTAGTCAATCACCCGAACGTTACTCGCCTGTTCGCCCTTCGGGCTCTGCGTGACCTCGAATTCCACCTTCTGGCCCTCCCGAAGGGTTTTGAAACCTTCCATCTGGATGGCGGAGTAGTGCACAAACACGTCTCCACCATCGTCCCGCGAGATGAACCCGTAACCCTTCTTCTCGTCGAACCACTTCACCGTTCCTGTAACCATGTTACTTAAACCTCCTTAAAATTTGATTCTTAGGGCAGCCTAACACCCCGTTTCCGAAAAGTAAAGGCCCCTAATCCTCGGTGATGAGCACCAGGTTGTCCCGATGGATGACCTCTTCCTTTCCGCTGAACCCCAGGCGGGACTCTATCTCACAGGTATGCACCCCCAGGATGCAGCGCAGCTGACGGGAATCGTAGTTGGTGAGCCCCCGGGCCACGGCTCGTCCGTGCTCATCCACACATTCCACACAGGCCCCCTGTTCGAATTCGCCTTCCACCGCCCGGATTCCCGCCGGAAGAAGGCTCTTGCCCCCCTCTTGGAGGGCCTTCACCGCCCCCGGATCCAGCACCAGGCGACCCTCGGGCTGGAGATGAGCGATCCAGAACTTGCGCGAGGAAAGCCTGCGGCTCTGGGGCAGGAAGAAGGTCCCCACATCCTCCCCGGCAAAGATCCGTTCCAGGATGAGGGGCGTGCGTCCGGAGGCAAGGAGCATGGGCACCCCCAGGGAGGTCACCATTCTTGCAGCCCGGAGCTTGGAAAGCATCCCTCCCCGCCCGAAGCGTCCCGGGCGTTTTCCGGCCATGGCCTCCACCTCGGGGGTGATCCTCTCCACCACCGGAAGCCTCCGGGCCGAAGGATCCTCGCGGGGATCCCTTTCGTAAAGACCGTCGGCCTCGGAGAGACAGATGAGAAGATCGGCCTCCACCAGCCCCACCACCAGGGCAGCCAGGATGTCGTTGTCTCCGAACTGGATCTCCTCCACGGCCACGGTGTCGTTTTCGTTCACGATGGGGAGCACCCGCCAGCGGAGCAGGACCTGAAGGGTGTTGCGGGCATTGAGGTAACGCCGGCGGTCCTCCAGGTCCTCCCGGGTGAGGAGGATCTGGGCCACCGGCTGGGCGTAGGCGGAAAAGGCCTCCTCGTAGGCCTGGATGAGGGTGCTCTGCCCGGCGGCGGCCAGGGCCTGTTTTTCCGGAAGGGAAAAGAGCCGGTCCGGGATCTCAAGCTTTTTCCGCCCGCAGGCAATGGCTCCGGAGGAGACCAGAACGATCTCATATCCCTGGCGCATGAAACGGGAGATTTCCGCGGCCAGGCCCTCCACCACCGGCCGCGACAGTCCCCCCTCGTCCGCCACCACCGCGCTTCCCACTTTGATGACCAGTCGTTTGGCCCGTTCCAGATATTCCTTACGATCCATGGTTCAGAGCCTCATGGCCGTGCAGGAGAAGCCTCCACAGCCCCTCCAAGAGATCCCTCAACCCTTCCCCGGTGGCTGCGGAGATAAGATAGACCGGATGCCCCTTTCTTTCCAGGGTTTCCTTTACCGGCCGGAGCAGATTTCGATCCGGGATAAGGTCGATCTTGTTCAGGGCCACGGCCCGGGGCTTTTTCAGAAGCTCGGGCTGGTAATGGGCCATCTCCTTTTCGATGATTTCAAAGTCCCGCAGGGGATCCTCCGAGGAGGCGTCTATTACCTGAAGGAGGACCCGGGTGCGCTCCACATGCCGGAGAAAATCCAGCCCCAGGCCCACTCCCCGGTGAGCCCCCTCGATGAGGCCCGGAAGATCGGCCACCACGAAGGTGCGCTCGTCCGAAAGCGCCACCACCCCCAGGTTGGGCTGAAGGGTGGTGAAGGGGTAGTCGGCGATCTTGGGTCGGGCCGCGGAGATACGGGAAAGGAGGGTGGATTTTCCGGCGTTGGGAAGCCCTACCAGCCCTACATCGGCGATGAGCTTGAGTTCCAGGATGAGCCAGCGTTCCTCCCCCGGGCGGCCCGGCTCCGCGTACCGGGGGGCCTGGTTGGTGGGGGTGGCGAACCGGGC
>NZ_WFVX01000006.1:0-4937 GCF_015491435.1 Thermosulfurimonas sp. | reverse complement strand
TGCCACAAGGACGATTATCTGGCTGGTTGGGGGAGTACAATAAATCGTTGGGAATACGTACATCATATTGGGCCAGATCATCCTTATCCGCAGGTCCAATGTTCAACTTGTCATGGCAGACCATGGAGCCCAATTCCCTGCTCTAAATGTCACTATCATGGAGCTATAGATAGCATAACAGGTCGTAAGAATTTTTAATATCGAAACTATCAGGAAAGCCTTGAGGAGCTGAAAAGAGGAGAGATAGAATTTTGGATAAAGTGGACGAACTAAAAATTTGACGAAGTCTATTGAGGTTTATGGAGATGCCGGAGATAAACGAGATTGATGTAAAGAAGGTGGTGCACGAAATCCTTCCACGTATCCTGCGGGAGCATCCGGAGACGCGCTTTGAGATCGAGCGCCTGATCCGGGAGACGGCCATGACCCGAGAGGAGGCCGAGAGCCGCTTTGAGAGACTTCTTGAGGAGAACATATGAGGCCACTGCGGGTCCTTCTGGCCACACCGCCCTATCACTGCGGGATGCTTGAGGCCGCGGGAGGCTGGCTCCCGCTGGGGCTGGTCTATCTGGCCGGGGAGGTGCGCCGGCGGGGGCACGAGGTCGCGATCTACGACGCCATGACCCTCTTTCACGGCTGGGAGGAGATCGCCCGGGTGCTGGAAGACCTTCGGCCGGATGTCCTGGGGATCGGGGCCATCACCGCCACGGTAAAAGACGCCCTTAAGTTTTGCGCCCTGGCCAGGGAGATTCATCCCGGGGTGGTCACGGTTCTCGGAAATGTTCATCCCACCTTCATGAGCGAGGAGGTGCTTTCCTCCGGGGCGGTGGATTTCGTGGTGCGCGGCGAGGGAGAGATCACCTTTGCCGAACTGGTGGACTGTCTCGCCGCAGGCGGAGACCCTTCGCGCGTGGCCGGGCTGAGCTTTCTTAAGGACGGAGGGGTTTTTCACACCCCGGATCGTCCCTTTATCCGGGATCTGGACTCCCTTTCTCCGGCCTGGGACCTTCTGGAGTGGTCCATCTATACCTATCATCCCCGGCCGGGCTCGCGCCTGGCCATCGTGTCTTCTTCAAGGGGCTGTATTTCGCAGTGTCTTTTCTGTTCCCAGCGGCTTTTCTGGAAGGGGGCCTGGCGGGCCCGGAGCCCGGAAAGCTTCGTGGCTGAACTTGAGCTTTTGCGGGAGCGTTACGGGGTGGATGTGGTGATGATAAGCGACGAATACCCCACCCGGGATCGGGCCCGGTGGGAGAGGATCCTTGACCTTCTCATCGAGCGGGACCTGGGGATGGAGATCCTCATGGAGACCCGGGTGGACGATATCGTAAGAGACGAAGACCTTATGGAAAAATACCGGGCCGCCGGGGTCTCGCACATCTATGTAGGGGTGGAGGCCCCGGACCAGAAGCGAGTGGACGAGTACCGGAAGAACATCCGGGTGGAGGATTCTAAAAGGGCGCTTGAGATCATTAACCGGGCGGACATCATCTCCGAGACCTCCTTCGTGGTCGGGACCCCGGATGAGACGAGGGAGAATCTGCGGGCCACTCTGGAACTGGCCCAATTCTACGACCCGGACATGGCCTTCTTCCTGCCGCTCACTCCCTGGCCCTATACCCCCATGTACGAGAAGTATCGGGAGTACATAGAGGTTCACGACTGGAGCAAGTATAACCTGGTTGAGCCGGTGATAAGGCCCCGGGGCTTGAGTCGTGAAGAGCTAAGGCGCCTTCTCTTTTCCTCTACCGGGAAATTTTTTAAACACAAGCTCTCGCAGTTTCCCCGCCTGAGTCCCTTCAAGCGGGACTTCATGCTTCGGGTCCTCGGGCTCATGGTGGAGAGATCCTATCTTTCCGAGGAGATGCAGCGCGTGCTCCTGCCTTTCAGGGCCTTTTTGAGCCGGAAAAAAGCAAGAAGAGGATGGCCGTGAGGGATTATTCTTTAGATTCCGCCTTCGTGCGGCAACTGGACCAGGAACTGCTCGAGTTCATCGGTAAAGGCCTTGAGAATCGGGATGAGGAGACCTTCAATCGGCTAGCCCTTAAGGAATTTGAGCTTCAATTTCATACCGTAAAGCCCTATCGGGAATTTTGCCAGCGAAAGGGGATTACTCCGGATACAATTTCCAGCTGGGAAGAAATTCCCGCGGTTCCCACTCTGGCCTTTAAAAAATTTGTGCTCACCACCTTTCCTCCGGAGAGAGCGGTTCAGAGTTATATGAGTAGCGGAACCACCGATTTTACCCATCGCAGTCGTATCTATCGCGATCGGCGGGCGGTGGAGATAATGGTTCAGGCCAATGCCCTTCTCACCCGGGAGTATCTCTTTCCGGATCGGGAGAGGATGAGGATCCTCTTCTTTGCCCCTTCGCCCAGACTGGTTCCCACCATGGGGATGGCCGTGGGGCTGGGGGAAGTGAGGAGACTTTTCGGTACCGAGGACAGTACCTTTCTCATTACTTACCGCGGGCTTGAGCTAGAGACCCTGCTCAGGGCTTTGCACGAGGCCGAGGAGACCGGAGAACCCATAGCCCTTATAGGGGCTACCTCTGCTTTTATTTACTTTTTGAGAGCCTGCGAGAAGGAGGGTCTTAGGTTTGAACTTCCTCCGGGAAGTCGTATCTGTGACGGTGGAGGGTATCAGGGGCAGTTCGGAGAATGCAGCCGGGAAGAGTTCTGGGATATGTGTGCCCGGATTTTGAATGTTCCCTCTCATTATTGTATAAATGTTCTGGGTATGGCTGAGACCAGTACCAATTTTTTCGATAATGTATTGCGTAATCACCTCCGGGGCTGGAGGAAGGTGCGTTATAAGGAACTTCCTCCCTGGACCAGGCTTCGGATCGTGGATCCCGAGACCCTTGAGCCCGTACCACCGGGAGAACCCGGTCTTCTGTGTCATTACGATCTGGCCAATCGGGCCATGATGTTTGCCGTGCAGACGGATAATGTGGGGGTGGCCGTGGAGGACGGTTTCGAAATCCTGGGACGCTGGCGAAAAAGGGACGGTCGGGTCTATCTGGATCGCACCTTTCAGCATCCGGGAGGGAGGGTCCTTAACACCCTTACGGAATTTTTACTTCGGCGTAAATTTTCCCGGATAGGTTCTGTATATGACCGAATAATAGGGAGGTGAAGGGATGGAGAGAGAATGGGAAAGGATATCCGAGGACATGATCGGGCAGGACCAGGGAAGGGGTTGTTCCACCGTGGCCGATTTTCTGATTCTCGGACGGGGTGAGGAACTTAAGGGGCATGGATGGCTGGCAGAGGAAAGGGATAGCGAAGAAACGCAGACTTGCGGACCGAAAAGTTCGGATAAATCCGAAAATTGATTTTTAATAGATCAAATTGAGTATTGACAAGCGCCCGAAGAAGTTCTATTGGTATTTTTAGGAGCAGATCCAGAGAGGGGGCGTAAGATGAAGTACAAGTGGTTGGTTCTGTGCCTTGTGGTGGGGCTTTTATTGTGGCTGGGGCGGGCCGAGGCCCTGGTGGGTGTATGTAGCAACTGTCACACCATGCACAACTCGCAAAATGGCACCGCCATGACCGTAAATGGCACCGCTCCTAATCCCTTACTCCTCAAGGCGGGGTGTATAGGCTGTCATGCACAGGGAGGAAGCCAGCGGATCGTCAACTGGGGAGGAAGCCTTATTCCCCAGGTTTATCACAGCGACAGTCAGGATCTGGCCGGAGGAAATTTTGCTTATATCACTGGTCTTAAGACCGGGGGCGACGGTGGAAGCGGGGATGCCTACGGGCACAATGTAGCCGGTATTCCGGGTATAGACGTGGATAGTGCCCTTTCGGCCGGAGCCCCGGGTCCTTTTAATGGATGGCATCCTCAGAGTCAGTGGAATAACAAGCAGATTACCTGTGCCGGCGGTGGGGGTTGTCACGGAATTCGGGTGGGGAATCTGAGCCCCATGGCCGGAATCAAGGGGGCGCACCATTCCAACATAACCGGCACGGTAAATGGCACCACGGTGGGTGAGAGTTATCGTTTTCTCCTCAACGTGAAAGGGTACGAGGTCTCGGACTGGCAGAATACCTCTCCCACCCATCACAACGAATATTATGGAAAGACCACTCCTATTACTCAGTTGAGTTGTTCCGCCACCTCCTGTCACCAGGGGCCGAACGGGTCTCCCATGCCTCCGGATGGGACCATCAGTCAATTTTGTGCCACCTGTCATCCGCTCTTCCATTCGGCCAACAGCACGGCCTCGGATCCCAGCAATCCGGGGTCTCCCTGGTTAAGGCATCCCACGGACTATGCCCTTCCCAACAGCGGCGAGTATGCCAACTACAATAATGGAACCCTTACCTATAGCGTGCTGGCTCCGGTGGCCCGCACCACCTGGCCCATCACCGGAATCTCCGACACCGTTACCCCGGGCTCGGATGCGGTGATGTGTCTCTCCTGTCATTATGCCCATGCCGGGCCTTACCCGGATATGTTGCGGTGGAACTATAATAACTGCGTGGCCAGCGGTGGATATAACCCCAACTGTGGTTGTTTCGTCTGCCACACCAGCAAAGACTAATTTTAACGATTTTGTCGGATAGAGACGGGGTAAGGCGGGACCTCCTCGGCGGCAAGGAGGTCCCGTAAAAGGTCTAGTTTAGCTTCGAGAAAGGTCTCTTTCTGGATCCGACCAAAGTAATAGAGACCGAAGGGGAAATTCTGTAGATACCAGAAAAGCCAGAGGGTGAAGCGTTTCTCCCGCAAGGTTTCGGGAAGAAGGTTGAGGTAACGAACAAAGAGTTCCACCGGTTCCAGGGGGTGCGGAGGCGGAGGTAGAGGTCCTCCCTGAAGTTTGATCTTCACGTCCCGGAAGATCCAGGGGCGAAGGAGGGCGGCCCGGCCGATCATCACCCCGTCGCAGCCGGTCGCAGAAAGCATCCTTACCTGTCTCTTATACACATCTGACG
>NZ_WFVX01000005.1:0-8020 GCF_015491435.1 Thermosulfurimonas sp. | reverse complement strand
CTCTAATTATGGTCTTAGTCTGGCTCAAGTGGGACAAATTGATCAGGCTATCCCTAAAACTCTTCAGACTAAATCTGAAGGAAAACGAACTCCTTTCCGTCCTTGATCTCCAAAAAAAGACCCGTTTGAACCTCGCCGCCGTGGGGCTGAGTTCCCTGGTATGGGCCCTGGATATCCTTAGGCTCAAACTTATTGCCCTGGTCTTCGGCTGGCACCCCTCCCTCACCCTGGTGGCGGTCATATCCCTGGCCAATCTGGTCTTCGGGCTCTTGGCTTTTACTCCCGGAGGGGTGGGCATAGTGGAGGGAGGGCTGACCGGAGTGCTGCTCTATCTGGGGGTTCCTCTACCCCTTTCCCTTTCGGTTACCCTTCTGGAGAGGTTCATTTCTTATGGGTTGAGCACGGTGGTGGGTTTTATGGTCCTAGCCACCTCAGGAGGTATGGAGATATGGAAGGCCTTAAGATAGCCCTGGTTTCGGATTGGTTCTTCCCCAGCGTGGGAGGAATCGAATATCATCTTCATGACCTGGCTACGGAGCTCGTCCGGAGGGGACACCGGGTCCATCTCATCACCGGCAACGGAGATTATCCCGACGAAAACCTCCCCTATAAGGTCCATCGCTTTAAAGGACAACTAACCCTGGAAAGTTTTAAGGTGAATTTCGGCCCGGAGATGCTCAAAAATATCAACGAACTATACAAAAACGAACGCTTCGATATCACGCACAGTCATAGCTTCTATTCTCCTCTGGCCGTGACCGTGGCCAACCTTTCCTCGGGGATAAGAGGGGTCCCCAGCCTCTTGACCGGACATTCCCTCCTCGGAGATTCCTTCCTGAATCCTTTTTATGTAAGATTCTTGCGCCTATTTCTCCACAAGATCCATGCCTTCATAGCCGTAAGCGGAGCGGTAAAGAGGGACCTGGAGGCCATTCTGGGGAAAAACTCCGGGAAAAGAAAGATCCACGTTATTCCCAACGGCATAAATACCGATTTCTGGAAACCCGCGGCGGACAGATGGGCCTGGAAAAAGCGTCTGGGGTGGACCGAAACGGTCGTGATCACCGTCTCGCGTCTGACCAAAAGAAAAAGGGTGCACCTAATTCCTAGACTGGCCCGAGAGATCAGGTCAAGATACGGCCGAAGGGTTATCTTTCTGATCATCGGGGACGGTCCCGAGAGGCGAAACATCCAGGCCCTCATCCGGGAATACGGGGTGGAGGATACGGTCAAACTCCTGGGCAGACGAACGAGAGAGGAGGTTCGGGCCTATCTCCAGGCCAGTGACATCTATCTTTCCCCCACCATCTATGAAGCCTTCGGAATAGCCGCTCTGGAGGCCATGGCCTGCGGGGTCCCGGTGGTGGCCAATAACCACGGTGGAATAAGCGAAGTCGTGGAGCACGGAGCAACCGGTCTGGTTTCCTATAATGATGAAGAGCTCCGGCAGCATCTTCAGAACCTGATCGAAAACGAGGATCTGCGGAGGGAAATGGGGCAAAAAGCCCGCCGGAGGGCCGAGGAACGTTTCAGCTGGAAGAGATTGATCCCCGAGATCGTCCGTGTTTATGAGGACACCCTAAGCAGCGCCGAGCGAAGACTCTTTATGCTTTATCTTTTCCATCAGATGCTCAGGAAAAGGGCCCGTTCATGCCGGTATCCCTGACCTTTGACGTGGAGGAAGACTGCCCTCCCTATCTCACCTCCACCCGGGGCATGGAGGAGGGGTTGCCCCGGATCCTGGATCTTCTGGCCGAGCGAGGGATTCGAGGAACCTTCTTCTTTACCGCCCGTATGGCTCTAAAGTATCCCCGGCTGGTAAGACGGGTGCTTGAGGAGGGACACGAATTGGGCTGTCATGCCTACGACCACGAGCGTCTGGACCAGCTTCCCCGGGAAAGAGCCGCGGAGCTCATCCGACAGGCCCTGGAGGTATTGCGAGGCTTCGGGGAGGTAATTTCTTTCCGGGCCCCCAATCTCCAGCTCCCCCGGAATCTGCTGCCGGTACTGCGGGAAAACGGGATCCTGGTGGATTCCTCCCGGGCGGTTTACAAGGGCCACTGGCGGGTTTCGCGAGAGGAAGGAATCCTGGAGCTTCCGGTATCCGTAACCTCCTCGGTCTTGCGTTTACCCTGGAGCCTTCAGAAACCCCTGCATCTTTTTCTTCGGGAACCCCGGATCTATTTCGCCCACCCCTGGGAATTTGTGCCCATAAAAGGGGTCCGCCTGGACTGTCGTTTCCATACCGGGAATACGGCCCTGAGACTCCTGGCCAGACTCATCGATTTTTATCGCCAGAGGAAGACGCCTTTCCTCCTTCTAAGGGACTACCTGAGGCTTTATCCTTCCTCAGATCCTCACAGAGCTTGAGCCTTTCCTGATATTTACGGGCCAGATCCGCGATGGTAATGCGGGCAAGCGTCTCCCGGATAACCTCGGTCAGGAGATCCCATACGTCGCGCGTGGGGCATATAGGACTCATTTCACAGAGATCCGGGTAATGGACACAGGGGGTAACCCCTTCGTCTCCTTCGAGGATGGATACCACCTCCCAGACGGTGATCTCCTCCGGAGAGCGGGCCAGGGCATACCCTCCACGGGCTCCACGATGACTTTTAATTAGCCCGGCTTTTTTAAGAGGAATTATAAGCTGTTCAAGATATTTTACGGAGAGTTTTTGCCTTCGAGCTATCTCTCCCAGCTGCACCGGGCCTTTTTCGTGGTGCACGGCCAATTCCACCATCATTCGGGTACCGTATCGGCTTCTAGTGGTAATCCTCATATTGCCTTTTATAGATGCCAACTTCTCATTTTTCAATACGCTTGCAATCCATATAATATCAGTATATATTTTGGCAATAGTTTTTTGAAGACCCCAAGCAAGGAGACCGAAATGAACCGGAACTGGAGGTTTGAGACCCGCGTCATTCATGAGGGCATCCACCCGGAACGGTGGGAGGGGGCCACCCTTCCCCCCATTTATCAGACCGCCTCGCACCGGCATCCCACGGCGGAAAGCCTGCGCGAGGCCTTCGGCGGCCGAAGTGCGGACCACATCTATCTCCGGCTCACCAACCCCACCAACCGTGTGCTGGAGGAGAAACTGGCCGCGCTGGAAGGAGGGGCCGGAGCGGTGGTTACCTCCTCCGGGATGGCGGCCATCACCAACGCCTGTATGGCCCTCCTGCGCAGCGGGGACGAATTCGTGGCCGGAAATTCCCTCTTTATGTCCACCTATGTTCTTTTCGCCCAGGTATTCAAAAAGTACGGAATTACGGCCCGCTTCGTGGAACCCACGGACCTTGAGGCCATCCGGAAGGCGGTAAACGAGAGGACCCGTTTCATCTTCGTGGAGACCATCGGGAACCCCAAGATGGATGTTCCGGATCTCGCGGCCATCGCGGAAATCGCCCATGCCCACGGAATCCCCCTCCTGGTGGACAACACCCTGGCCACCCCTTACCTCTGCCGACCCCTGGAACTCGGAGCCGATGTGGTGATCCATTCCACCACCAAATATCTCAGCGGACACGGCTGCGCCACCGGAGGAGTGATCATCGACGGAGGACGCTTTGACTGGATGAATTCCAGGTTCGCCGAGGAATTTAAACCCTTCGTGGATCGGAAGGGCCCTCTGGCCTATCTGGACAAGGTGTGGCGGGAACATCACATCAACTTCGGAACCACCCAGAGTCCTTTTCACGCCTATCTCACCATGCTCGGACTCGATACCCTGGCCGTGCGCATGGAGCGCCACCTCGCTAACGCCATGGAGGTGGCCCGCTTCCTGGCCGAACACCCCCGGGTGAAATGGGTACGCTACCCCGGGCTTCCGGATCACCCCGACCGGGAGGTGGCGCAGAGACAGTTCCGGGGAAAGGGCTTCGGGGCCCTCATCGCCTTCGGCCTTGAGGACCAGGAAACCTGCTTCCGGTTCATCCAAAACCTGCGTCTTATCTTTAATCTGGCCAATCTCGGGGACTGCAAGACCCTCATCATCCATCCCTATTCCTCCCAGTACCTGTCTTTCCCCGAGGAGACCCGGCGCTACCTTTCCATTACCCCGGATCTTCTCCGTCTTTCGGTGGGCCTAGAGGCCGTGGAGGACATCTGCGAGGACCTGAGGCAGGCCCTGGATCGTCTTTAAGGGGTGAGGAGGCAATGAGTGAGTACATCACCCACGACCGCCGAGGCCGTTCGGTGGGTATCGTCCAGAAGAAATACTTTACCTTTGCCTATCCTCCGCATCTCTTTCCCCTGGAGTGCGGGGCCAAGCTGGGCCCCATTACCCTGGCCTACGAGACTTACGGTCAGCTCAATGCCGACCGCAGCAATGCCATCCTCATCCTGCACGCCCTCTCCGGGGACTCGCATGTGGCCGGGTATTACTCCGAAAACGACCCCAAGCCCGGCTGGTGGGACTTCATGGTGGGGCCGGGGAAGGCCATCGATACCGAGAAGTACTTCGTGATCTGCTCCAACATCCTGGGGGGATGCGCCGGAAGCACCGGTCCTTCCTCCATCAACCCCAACACCGGAAGACCTTATGCCCTGGAGTTCCCTTTTGTGACCATCGGGGACATGGTGCGGGCCCAGAGGGTGCTCATCGAGCACCTGGGCATCCGCAAACTCCTGGCGGTGATAGGAGGGTCCCTGGGAGGGATGCAGGTCCTGGAGTGGGCGCTTCGGTATCCGGAAATGGTCCATGCGGCCATCCCCATTGCCACCACCACCCGCCACTCGGCCCTGGCCATCGCCTTCAACGAGGTGGCCCGGCAGGCCATCATGGCCGATCCCAACTGGAGGGGAGGCAATTACTACGACGGTCCCCGACCGGAGATGGGCCTGGCCGTGGCCCGCATGATCGGCCACATAACCTATCTTTCCGATCGGGCCCTGCGGCGTAAGTTCGGCCGCCGGCTCCAGAATAAAAGCCACTTTTCCTTCGGCTTTGAGGTGGATTTCCAGGTGGAAAGCTATCTCCGTTATCAGGGACGGAAGTTCGTGGAAAGGTTCGACGCCAATTCCTTCCTCTATATCACCAAGGCCGCGGATTATTTCGATGTGAAACGCCAGCACGGAGAAGGGTCCCTGGTCAAGGCCTTCTCCAAGGCCCGGGCCCGTTTTCTGGTCATCTCCTTCTCCTCGGACTGGCTCTACCCCACCTATCAGTCCCGGGAGATGGTCAAGGCCATGAAGAAAAACGAACTGGACGTGAGTTTCTGTGAGATCGAGGCCGACTGGGGTCACGATGCCTTTCTCATCCCCAACGAAAAATTCGAGGAGCTGGTGCACAGTTTTCTGGAGAGGGTCAGCCGTGAGTTTGAGCCTTAAGGATCTGCGTTTTGATCTTCAGATCATCGCCTCCTGGATCGAGCCCGGATCCAAGGTCATCGATCTGGGCTGCGGCCGGGGCGACCTCCTCCTTTATCTGCGGGAGCACAAGGGGGTCAAAGGGATCGGCATCGAAAAGGACGAGGCCGAGGTGAGAGAATGCATCCAGAAGGGACTCACCGTGATTCAGGGGGATCTCAACCAGGAGGTGCTGGACTATCCGGATCAGGCCTTCGATTATGTCATTCTGAGCCAGACCCTCCAGCAGATCTACACCCCGCACCTCCTTCTCCCTTCTCTTCTGAGGATAGGCCGGAGGGTCATCGTGAGTTTTCCCAACTTCGCTCACTGGACCATCCGTCTGGATCTCCTGCTCCACGGTCGGGCGCCCAAGAATCCGCAGCTTCCCTACGAATGGTACGACAGCCCCAATATCCGGGTCATCACCATCAGGGACTTCCGGGAGTTCATCCACCGGCTGGGATATCGGGTGATCCGGGAGGCCCCGGTAAGTACCTATAACCAGGATCGACAGGGAAAGATCGTGAGAAGATGGGCCAACCTGCGGGCCACCTACGGAATATTCATGGTGGGGAAGGAAGAAAATGGGCGAAAAAACGGGAATTAACTGGTACGGCGAACTCCATGCCGTGGTCCGGGAACTTGCAGAAACCTGGGAGGAGAGGGCCTACTGGGACGAGGCCGGCCCCATTCCCATCCCCTCGCAGGAGGAGGTCATCCGCATCCTTAAGCGGGCCCGAAGGATCCTCTTTCCGGGGTACTTTTCCTCGGCCAATATCAATCCGGAGAATCTCCCCTATTACCTGGGGGAGGAACTCAATCTCCTTTTTGAGGAACTTTCCCGCCAGATCAACCGGGCTTTCCGTTATCAGTCCCTGACCCGTGCCGGGAACCCCCCGCCGGGGGTGCGGGGAGAGGACCTGGCCCTCAGGTTCATCCAGCGACTTCCGGAGGTGAAACGCCTGCTCCTTACGGATGTGGAGGCCGCCTTCATGGGAGATCCGGCAGCCAAAAGCCGGCAGGAGGTCATCTTCTGTTATCCCGGTTTTCTGGCCATCACCGTCTATCGGCTGGCCCATGAACTTTACCGGCTGAAGGTCCCCTACCTTCCGCGTATGATGACCGAATACGCCCACAGTCTCACCGGGATAGACATTCACCCCGGGGCCACCATCGGTGAGAGCTTCTTCATCGACCACGGCACCGGGGTGGTCATCGGAGAGACCACGGTCATCGGAAAAAGGGTGCGCATCTACCAGGGCGTAACCTTGGGGGCCCTTTCGGTCCCCAGGGAGGCGGTGGAGGAACTGCGTTATCGCAAGCGCCATCCCACCATTGAGGACGATGTCATCATCTATTCCAACGCCACCATCCTGGGCGGAAATACGGTCATCGGCGCCCGTTCCATCATCGGAGGAAATGTCTGGATCACCGAGAGCATCCCTCCGGACACCAAGGTCTTTCTCAAGAAACCGGAACTGCGTCTTTTGCGGCGCAAAAGAGAGAAGTCTTCGGGAGGAATACTATGATCTGCGAGAGCATCACCGGGGTTATCGGGCGCACCCCCCTGGTGCGTCTTAAGCGCGTCGGCGAAAACCTGGATGTGGAGATTTACGGCAAACTCGAGGCCCAGAATCCTCTTTCCAGTGTCAAGGATCGCATAGGCTGGGCCATGATCGAGGATGCGGAAAGGAGGGGGCTTCTCAGGCCCGGAGGAACCATTATAGAACCCACCAGCGGAAACACAGGGATAGCCCTGGCCTTCGTGTGCGCGGAAAGAGGGTATCGTCTGGTCCTTACCATGCCGGAGACCATGAGTCTGGAGAGAAGGGCTATTCTGAGGCATCTGGGAGCGGAGCTGGTGCTTACCCCCGGGGAGCTGGGCATGCGGGGAGCGGTGGAGAAGGCCCTGGAGCTCAGCCGGAAGATCCCCGGATCTTACATGCCCAACCAGTTTGCCAACCCGGCCAATCCGGAAATCCATCGTCGCACCACCGCGGAGGAGATCTGGGAGGACACCCAGGGACGGGTGGACATCCTGGTGGCCGGGGTAGGCACCGGGGGGACCATTACCGGGGTGGCGGAGGTGCTCAAGGCCCGGAAACCGGACTTTCGGGCCGTGGCCGTGGAGCCCGCGGAGTCTCCGGTCCTTTCCGGAGGAAAACCCGGGCCGCACAAGATCCAGGGTATAGGTGCGGGATTCGTGCCCCCTATCCTGAACCTCAAGATCATCGACGAGATCGTTCGGGTGCGTTCGGAGGAAGCCATAAGAATGGCCCGGGAGGTGGCCAGGAGGGAGGGCATCCTCTGCGGTATCTCCTCCGGGGCCGCGGTGTGGGCGGCACTTCAGGTGGCCCGGCGGCCGGAAAACCGGGGCCGGGTCATCGTGTGCATCCTTCCCGATACCGGCGAACGCTATCTGAGCACCGATCTTTTTGACCTGGGCCTTTGAGTTCCTCTTCGGGGTTATCGCCTTGTTGGGGCCTCAGGATCGGTTAAAATTTTAATTGTTGCGCCCGTAGCTCAACTGGATAGAGCGTCGGACTTCGGATCCGATGGTTGGGGGTTCGAATCCTCCCGGGCGCGCCAGAGGCCTAAAATAGCCGCTGGAAGGTGCTGGACCCCTTATTCTGGACCGGCTGGCACTCTCCGATATTGGCATTGG
>NZ_WFVX01000004.1:0-12033 GCF_015491435.1 Thermosulfurimonas sp. | reverse complement strand
GTACGGATCCCGGAGGAGGGCCTCCCGTAAGGGGGCCATTCTGCTTCATGCCCTGGCCCTGGCTCTGGAACATCCGGTAAAAAGGGAGCCGCTTTTCCTCTTTGCGCCTTTGCCGGATTATTTTCCAATAGCCGGCCCCGAGCCGGGGGAGATAGCCCGGCTTCTGGGCATGGACAGGGAGCCGAATAGGATATAGTCTTAAGGCGTTAAGCCCAATGTCTGAGGAGGAGGGTATATGTGTCAGACCCGGGTGGTGGTCCGCAGGGGAGACCAGGAGGAGGAGATCATGCGCGAGGTGGTGGCCCTCAGGGTGGAACCGGAGGAGGTGGTGCTTCAGACCTTTTTCGAGGAACCCAGACGGGTGCGGGGAAAGATCCGGGAGATCGATTTCATGAAACACGTGGTGGTTCTGGAGGAAGAGGCATGAAGCCCCGGCCGGAAGAGGCCGAACCGGTCTTGTGTGCCCGGTGCGCCTGGCGGGAGCACTGTACCAAACGTTTTTCCTTTGATAACACCAAGCCCATAAAGTGTCCGGATTTCAGCCCGGATGTGACGCTCAAGGACGAGACCGAAGATGATCGTCAGGAAGATACGGGAGGAACTGCTTAAACATCTTCCGGAGGATCTTCCCTTCAAGGTGGAGCCTCCTCCCCGGGAGGAGATGGGGGATTACGCCACCAATGCGGCGCTGGTGGCCGGAGGAAGGGTAAAAAGATCGCCCCGGGAGCTGGCCTCGGAGCTTGCGGAGAAGCTTTCTCGGAGGAAGGATCTTTTCTCCCGGGTGGAGGTGGCGGGTCCGGGTTTTCTTAATTTCTGGGTAGCCCCTTCCTACTGGCAGACGGTGGTGCAACGGGTGCTGGAGAAGGGAGACACCTACGGACGAAGCGAGCTGGGGAAGGGGAAGAAGGTGCAGGTGGAGTTCGTTTCCGCCAATCCCACCGGACCTTTACATGTGGGGCACGCCCGGGGAGCCGCGGTGGGCGATACCCTGGCCCGGATCCTCGCCTTTGCCGGCTATGAGGTGGTGCGGGAATATTACATCAACGATCGGGGCCGGCAGATGGAGGTCCTGGGGCGCTCGGTGTGGCTCAGGGCCCGGGAGCTTTCCGGAGAAGAGATCGAGTTTCCCCAGGACCATTACCGGGGAGAGTATATTCGGGATCTCGCCGCAAAGCTCCTCTCCGAGCGGCCGGATCTTCTCCAGCTTCCAGAAGGCGAAGCCCTCTCCCTCTGCCGGGATTTTGCTCTGCGGGAGATCCTTTCCGAGATCCGTCGCGATCTGGAGGATTTCGGGGTCTTTTACGATGTGTGGTATTCCGAAAAGGAGCTTTACGAGAAGGGAGAGGTGGAAGAGGCTTTGAGAGAACTTCAGGAGAAGGGGCATCTTTACGAGGCGGAGGGAGCCCTGTGGTTCCGGGCCACGGCCTTCGGGGACGAGAAGGATCGGGTGGTGCGCCGGGCCAACGGCGAGCCCACCTATTTTGCTTCCGATATTGCCTATCATCGCGAAAAGTTCCTCAAGAGGGGCTTCGATCTGGTGGTGGACGTATGGGGAGCGGACCATCACGGCTATGTGCCCCGGCTTAAGGCCGTACTTTCGGCCCTGGGGGTGGATGCGGACAGGCTGAGGGTGCTCCTGATCCAGATGGTGAACCTCATCGAGGGGGGGAAACTGAAGAGCATGTCCACCCGGGCCGGGGAATTTGTCACCCTGCGGGAACTGCTCGAAGAGGTAGGCCGGGATGCCATGCGTTTCACCTTTCTCACCCGCAAATGTGATGCCCCGCTGGATTTCGATGTGGAACTGGCCAAGGCCCAGCGGACGGAGAACCCGGTTTACTATGTGCAATATGCGCATGCCCGGCTGGCCAGCGTCTTTCGGAAGGCCGAGGAGGCGGGGCTGGAGTTCCCTTCGCCCTCGGAGATTCCTCTGAATCGTCTGGATACCCCGGAGGATTTCAGGTTGCTCAAGCTGCTGGATTTTTTCCCTCTGGTGGTGGAGGAAGCGGCGGAGATGCTGGAACCCCATCGTATTACCTATTTCCTGTTGGACCTGGCCACGGCCCTGCACGACTACTACACCAAACATCGGTTTCTTTCCGAGGATGAAGAAAGATCCCGGGCCCGTCTGGCCCTGGCCCGGGCGGTGAAACAGGTCCTGGCGCAAGGACTGAATCTTCTGGGGGTTTCGGCCCCGGAAAGGATGTGACCCATGGCCAAAAGATTTAGATTTGAACTGGGGTTTCTGGGTCTGATCTTTGTATTTCTCCTTATGGTCTGTCTCTTTCTGTGGATGTTTATTCTGGGGGTATGGTTCGGCCAGAGGATGATGGGGAAGGGCCCGTCTCCGGTGGCGGAAAAGACCCTCAAGAAGGTACCGGAGGAGCTTCCGGCCGAGGAGGTAATGCCCCCACCCGGCCTTGCCTCCACGGAGAATCAGACCCGGGGGGAAGCTCCTCCGCGGGCGGTTTCCCAACCCGAGGTTTCGAAGGAGAAGGTTTCTCCCGCGCCCTCCAAGCCGGAGAAAGCCCCTCGCCCGGAGGAAAAGCGTCCCTATTATGCCCTTCAGGTGGCCTCGTTTAGGGATCCGGGGGAGGCCCAGAAATACGCTTCTTATTTTCGGGACCGGGGGTATGCGGCCCGGGTGGTGAAGGTCAATCTTCCCCGCAAGGGGATCTGGTATCGGGTCTATGTGGGACATTTTGCCACGCGGGCCGAGGCCGAGGCTGCCTATCGCAAGCTCAAGGCCTCCAAGTGGATCAAAAAGGCCTATATTCAGAAGATCCATCCGTGATTCGTAAGGCCCGTCTTAAGGACGTTAAGGATATTCATCGGTTGATAACCCATTTTTCCAAGACCGGGCAGGTCATTCCCCGTCCTCTGGGGGAGCTTTACGAAAGCGTGCGGGAATTTTTCGTTTATGAGGTGCCGGAGAAGGATCTGATTGCCGGGGCCTGTGGTCTTCACATCGTATGGGAGGATCTGGGAGAGATCCGGTCTCTGGTGGTAAGCGAGGAGTATCAGCGGGAGGGTATCGGAGCGGAGCTGGTTCGGGCCTGTCTGGAGGAGGCCCGGGAGCTGGGGCTGTCCAGGGTGTTTGTGCTTACCGTGGTTCCGGATTTTTTCCTCCGTCTGGGTTTTCGATGGATAGAGAAGGGCAAACTTCCGCACAAGGTCTGGGCCGATTGCATACGCTGTCCCAAGTTTCCGGATTGTGACGAGGTGGCCCTCATTTACTCCCTGGAGGTGGGGGATCGGGGATAAACTCAGGGCGGTAAGACGGGCCCGGGAGGTTCTGGCGGAACATCTTTCCGCCTGTCGGCTATGTCCGTGGGAATGCGGGGTGGATCGGCGAGCCGGGAAAAGGGGCCGGTGCGGTCTTCCGGCCGGGCCGGTGGTCTCGGGATACGAGCCCCATTTCGGAGAGGAGGCCTGTCTGGTGGGGGAGACCGGTTCGGGGGCGGTCTTTTTTACCGGGTGCAATCTTTTCTGTGTTTTCTGTCAGACCTGGGAGATCAGCCGCGAACGGCGCGGGGTGGAGATCTCGGAGGAGGATCTGGCCCGGATCTTCCTGGAACTTGAGGCCAAGGGTTGTGTGAACCTGAATCTGATCACCCCCACTCCCCAGATCCCGGTCATCCTGGGGGCCCTGGAGAGGGCGCTGGAGAGGGGATTTCACCTTCCGGTAGTTTACAATACCGGGGGGTATGAACGGGTGGAGGTGTTGAGAGAGCTTTCCGGGGTGGTGGATATCTATCTTCCGGATTTTAAGGTGTGGGATCCGGAGGTGGCCGAGAGGATTCTCGGGGCCCGGGACTATCCGGAGGTGGCCCGCAGGGCCATCAAGGAGATGTATCGTCAGGTAGGAAATCTGGTCCTGGACGAAAGAGGGGTAGCGAAAAAGGGTCTTTTGGTGCGACATCTGGTCTTGCCCGGAGATCTGGCCAATACTCGGGCTATTTTGCGTTTTCTGATTCGGGAAGTTTCCGCGGAGATATACATAAATCTAATGGGACATTATCACCCGGTAGGGGAGGCCTCTCGTTATCCCCCGCTCGATCGTCCCCTTACGCACAAAGAATGGGAAAAAGCTATCCAAGAAGCCAAAAAAATGGGAATTTTTAAATTAGATCGTACTCACTGGTCTTTATTGCCTTTAATACTCCTTGACAATTCGGCAGAGGAGTAATAGATTATTCGCTAACCAAGAATACTCGGAAAGGAGGAGGTTGATCATGCCCGTAGTTGAGTACAAAGGTAAGAAATTTGAAGTTGACGAAGACGGGTTCCTGGCCGGCGGACTGGATGCGTGGTGCATGGAGTGGGTGGAATATGTAAAAGAGCAGGAGGGTATTCAGGAGCTTACCGAAGAGCACTGGAAGATCATTAAGGTTCTGCAGGACTACTACAAGAAGAACGGTGTGGCGCCCATGGTACGGATTCTTTCCAAGGTTACGGGTTATCCGCTGAAGAAGATCTATGAACTCTTTCCCTCCGGTCCGGGTAAGGGGGCCTGTAAGATGGCGGGTCTTCCCAAGCCTACCGGTTGCGTGTAAGGTTATGGTTACGAAGACGGCCCCTGTCCAGGTAGTAGAGGCAGGGGTCGTCTTGTTGTGATTTTGAAGGGAGCTGTCTTATAATTGGGGGAGGCAAAAATTTCAAATTGAAGGAGGTTAGGTGATGAGGAAGGTATGGATTTGGGTAGTGGCTTTAGTTTTTGGTTTGGCAGGTTTGGCCCAGGCGGCCAGTGTAGAGCTTCACGGGGAGTTCGGGGTCAAGGTGCAGACCAGTAATGCCTGGGGGATGTTCGAGAAGAGCGATACCCCTAACCTGGTGAAGGGGCTGTTGGGAGCGGCTGGGAATGAGGCCTACAAGCTGGATGCTCAGAATGGAGCCAATAGTGCCTGGGCTACCACCGATGCCGGGGTAACGCTGGATACGGTCAAAATCAATGGTAGCGACGTGGATCTTGATGACACCTGGGCTTCGCTCCAGTTCCGTCTGTGGGCTGTGGCGGCAAGCGACGACGGCAAGATCAAGGGGACCTGGGCCATGGAGGTGGGGTCCCTGAGGTTTGGTGAAAACAATAGTGCGGGTCCGGATGAGCTGGTGCCCCGCAATGAGGGCGAGAATATTGAGGTGCGGCAGATGTCGCTTGAGTTTGCCCTTCCGTTCCTGCAGAACCTGAATCTGCGTCTGCGGGCCGGTCTCAACCCCTATTATGTAAACCGCTTCCTCTGGAACGAGACCGCTCCGGGTATCGATCTTTCCGGGAAGTTCGATCTGGGCAACGTGCCCACCTCCTTCGTGCTGGTCTGGGTGCGCGGGTTCGATAACACCTGGCTGGATAACAATGAGCAGAATAACGATTTTGATGCCTATGCCGCGGTGGTGGCCTTCGATCTCTCCAAGGTCATCAGTGCGGTGGACAAGGCGCAGGCCAAGGTTTACTACATCCCCATGAACGGTCAGGACGGTGTGCGGGTACCTTATGGGGTAAATGCCGGTCTCTGGACGGATGTGCAGCCCTACTACCTGGGTGGTGATGCCCAGTTCTCCTATCGGGGAGTGGATGTGGATCTGGGTGTGATTCACATGGGTGGTGATGCCAATAATATCCATAACAATGGTGAAGATGTTGATTTTGATGGCTGGTTCTCCTATGTGGATCTCGGATATCAGGTGAACGACCAGCTGCGGGTCTCCTTCCTGGGCTGGTGGGCCAGCGGAGACAACAACTCCACCAAGGGTGATGTGGACAGCTATATCGCCGTGGACACCCACACCGAGGGGAGCGTGGTCCTCTTTGAGGACGGTGCCTTTGATGATGGGTACGCGGTTTCCAGCGCTCCCTATCTCAACCAGCTCGGTTTCCAGATGTATCGTCTGCGGGTGGATTACAAGGCCACTCCGAAGCTCTCCCTGGCGGCGGCGGTTAACTACATGAAGTTCGACGAGGATGCCAAGTGGGTGGAGGATAACGGCAGCCGTCACAGCGACGATGACATCGGTTGGGAGCTTGACGTCTATGCCAACTACGAGCTCTATAACAACCTCAAGGTGAACCTGGCTGCGGGTTACCTCTGGGCCGGTGATGCCCTGGATGCCTGGGCCGACAAGGACGGAGATGGTCTTGTGGATAGCAGCGCCGATGACATGTACCGGGTGTCCCTGGGTGTAACCTACACCTTCTAAGCCCGGTAAGAGGGTCTTAAGGGGGGCGGCGAAAGCCGCCCCCTTTTTTATTGGGGAAAGCTTTACTTCCTTTCTCCTTCAGGGCACAATGGAAAAGGTGAGAAACAGGGCCCAAAAGTGTCATTTCTTTCTGATTCTTTTCCTTTTTTTTCTTTCGGTTCCGGCCTTAGGACTTGATATCAATAGCGCTACCGTGGAGGAGCTGGCCTCTCTTCCTGGGGTGGGGCCGGTGCTGGCCCGCAGGATCGTTGAATATCGCTCCCGGCACGGTCCCTTCCGTCGGCCGGAGGATCTCCTGAAGATAAAGGGTATCGGTCCGGCCCGTCTGGCGCGTCTTAAGCCCTATCTGGAGTTCGGTCTCTCTTCCTCCAACTCTCCGAAGAAGATTTCCCGGGAGGACTCGGCCGGGGGGTACATTTATCGCTGGGTGGATGATCGGGGAGTAGTCCATTTTACCGAGTTTCCCGAAGACATTCCGCCCCGTTTCCGTTCCCGGGCCCAGAAGATCCCCCTTCCGGTGGGACCTGAGGAAAAGTCCGCCGGCGGAGCGGAAACCGGTCCGGTATCTCCTTCCTCCCCCGGGTTTGAGGAGCCCAAGACCGATATCCGGGGCCGGGACCTTTCCTGGTACCGAAAGGAGAAAGTCCGGCTCAAGAACGAAATCGCCCGGCTTCGGGCCCAGATCGAGGAGAATCGCCAGGCCATGCGGCTTCTTCATGGGGGGTCCTATATCGCCCGCCGGGGGGTTCGTACTAAATACGGGATCAAGCTGGGGAAGGGGCCTCTTCTTCGCCGCTGGGCGGAATACAAACGCCTGCGGCGCATCAATCAGGAACTGGAGAAGAAGCTTTCCAAGCTAGAGTATCGCCTGGAGAAGGGCCTTTACCGCGAGGCCCTCCGGGCTCATGCCCCGGACGAGGTACTCGAGTTTCTCAGGAAGGATCCTTAAGCGCCTGCTCTAAGGCCTCGAGGAGCCTTTCGTTTTCTTCCGGACTTCGTAGGGCGATCCGAACGAATCTATCCGAAAGCCCCCGGAAGTTTCCGCAGGCCCGGATGAGGAGCCGGGCTTCGGTGAGGAGCCGATCGCGTAGGTCTTTTCCGGATATTCCCTCCGGGAGTTCCGCCAGGAGAAAATTGGTTCTCGAGGGGAAGACGGAAAGGCCGAGGGCGGAAAGTCTTCGCCTCACCCGGGGCCTTTCCTCGTTGAGAAAGGCCCGCACCCGGGCCTCATGTTCCTTCTGAGCAAGCAGAAATTCGCCGGCCACCTGGGCCAGACGGTTTACAGCCCAGGGAAGCTCCCGGCTGCGGAGCACCTCGGAAAGAGGGCCTTCTGCCGCGGCCAAACCCAGGCGAAGCCCCGGGACGCGATAGATCTTGGAGAAGGAAAAAAGCACCACCAGGTTCTCCGGATAAGGCCTTGCGGAAAGGAGGCTTTCCGTATCCTCTGCGGCAAAGGGCAGATAGGATTCGTCCACCACAAAGACCGCCTCCGGATGCCGGGTGATGAGGCCGTAAAGGGCCTCCCTTTTAAGAAAGGCCCCGGTGGGGTTGTTGGGATTGCAGATAAAGACGAGATCACCCGAAGAGATAAGATCCTCGAGTTCCTCAAGCGGGGGCCGAAAATTATCTTCTTTTCGGGCAAAAACGTAATGCGCCTTGATTCCGGCTCGCCCTGCGGCGTCTTCGTAGTCCGCGTAGGTGGGCCCCAGGATAAGGACCCTTTGGGGCTTTAAGGCCTCGGGCAGGGCGAAGATCCATTCCGTGGTGCCGGAAGAGGGGAAGAAGGCCTCCTTGGAAAGACCGAAGCGGCGGGCGAGGGCCCGGCGGAGGGTGAAGCTATCGGCCTCGGGGAGACGTTCTATCTCCGAAAGGTGCCGCGAAAGGAGTTCGTAGAGGCCCTCCGGAGGGGGTAGGGGGCTTACGTTGCTGCTGAAGTCAAGGATTTTCCCCGGGGGAAGGCCCATTTCCCGGGCCAGGTGATAGACCTCGCCTCCGTGGCCCCGGATCACCTCCAGGCTCCGGTCGCAAGGTGGCGTTCGATACGTTCCGAAAGATCTAAAGGCAGGCCCGGGCTATCCCAGCGGATCTCCCCCTCGGCAAAGGCCTTAAGGGTATAGACGATAAGGGGAAGCTCCCGCCGCACGCCCTCCTCCCGGATCCTCCGGAAGAGGGGTTCGGCCTCGCCCTCCTCGCGCCTTAAGGCCGAAAGCCCCCGGGAAAGAAGTTTCCTTTCACATTCCTTCCAGAGGGGATCCCAGCTCCCTCCCCGGATGGGGAAGCGGCAGAAGGTTACCGCCGGGCCCTCGTCGAGCACCGGGGTGACCCGGTGCATCATGACCCCGGTCTCCGCGGCTCGGGCGGAGATGAGCTGCCAGATGACCTCCTGCCAGGTGCCCTTGGGGCCTCCGGGAAGGGCCGGATGGAGGTTTAACATGGGAAGGGCCTCGCAGGCCTCCTCGGAGACCACCCACATGTAGCCGGCAAGCACCACGAGATCCACCTCCTCGGGAAGGAGTTCCAGTACCCGTCGGTGATAAAAGGTGCGCCAGGTCTTACGGTCCTTCTTACGAAGCTCGGGCTCAAACTCCCGGGCTGAAAGGTGGACCACCTTAAGGCCTAATTCTCGGCAGAGGTCAAGGAAGAGATCCGACTCCCGGCTTTCTCCGGGACGACGCGATAGGAAGACATAGACGATTTCAGCCGGGATGAAGCCCTCGCGGATACGGTCGTGGACGGTCTTAAGGAGGAGCCTTGCGGCCTCGTCCCTTCCGGTGGAAAACCAGCCCAGCCGATACATGTTTCTTTTGTAAAAGGTTTTCGGCCTGCGGTCAATTCCCTGGAGCCACTCCGGAAGGCTTCCCTCTCAGAGGGATTCTTGCTTCCTGAATTCATAATATGTAAAATTGATATACCAATCACTCATAAGGAGGAAAAAGTGGCTAAATCGCGGCGTATCTCCTTGCTTTTACCCGAAGAACTGATAGAGCATTTAAAAAGAGAGGCTGAAGAATTAGGGATCGGGTATCAGACCCTGATAAAAATCAAGTTGATGGAAGATATGAGAAGAAAACGGATGGTGGAATGGGGCACCGGGAAGCCCGGTGGGGTGAGGATCAAAGCCGGGCCCGGGAAAACCCTTTCGGAGATAGTGATTGAGGACAGAAGATGACCCTTTATCTGGACACTTCTGCCCTGGTAAAACTTTATGTGGAAGAAGAATTTTCGGATTGGGTATTAGAATGGACGAAAAGGGCCGAAAGGATAGCTTCGAGTGGGGTGGCTTATGCCGAAATGGCCTCGGCCTTAAGGCGTATTTTCCAGGAGGAAAGGATAAGCGCGGAAGATCTGAGAAGAGTCTGGAAGGCCTTTAAGGAAGACTGGGAGGGTTATACCAGAGTGTGGCTGACTCAAGAGGTGGCAAATCTGGCCGCGGATTTGATTTTCCGATACAGATTGAAGGGCTTTGATGGGATTCATCTGGCTTCAGCCAGTCTTTTAAAGGATGTGGTGGGAAAAGTGGTCTTCGTTTCCTTTGACCGCAAACTCAATGAAGCTGCGGCTTCAGAGACCCTGGAAGTATTAAAGGTATAGACCCTTCATTCTGGAAGACTCACTACGGGGCAGGGGCGGGGAGAACCCCGCCCCTAAAGTTTAACGCAGGTCGAAGCGGTCGAGGTTCATGACCTTGTTCCAGGCGGAAACGAAATCAGCCACGAATTTTTCGCGGCCGTCGTCTGCGGCATATACCTCGGCCACGGCCCGGAGCTCGGAATGGTGTCCGCAAAGGAGGTCCACCCGGGTGGCGGTGAAACGGAGTTTTCCGGTGTGCCGGTCGTAGCCCTCAAAGAGCCTGCGGGTCTCGTCCACAGGCCGCCATTCAAGGTCCATGGAAAGGAGATGCACGAAAAAGTCGTTGGTGAGAGTTTCGGGCCTTTCGGTAAAGACCCCGTGCAGAGAGCCGTCCCAGTTGGTCTTAAGCACCCGAAGGCCCCCGAGAAGGACCACCATCTCGGGAACGCTCAAGGAAAGGAGATCGGCTTTATCCACCAGCATCTCCTCCGGGGAAAGGGGCGCCCGGGGACTCAGGTAATTCCGGAAACCGTCGGCCAGAGGCTCCATGTATTTCCAGCTTTCTACATCTAGGTCCTCCTGGGGGAGATCCACCCTTCCGGGGGTGAAGGGCACGGTGATCTCCATCCCGGCCCTTCGGGCGGCTTCCTCCACCGCGGCGCAGCCCGCAAGCACAATGAGGTCCGCAAGCGAGACCCGTTTGTTCCCCTTCTGGGAGGTGTCGAACTCTCTCTTGATCCCCTCGAGCACCGAAAGGACCCGCTCAAGGAGCGGGGGGTTGTTGACCTCCCAGTCCCTTAAGGGTTTCAGACGGATGCGGGCCCCGTTGGCCCCGCCGCGCAGGTCGCTGGCCCGGAAGGTAGAAGCTGAGGCCCAGGCAGTAAAGACCAGCTCCGAGACCGTAAGTCCGGAAGAGAGAATCATTTCCTTGAGTTTCCGGATGTCCTCGTCCTCAATGAGGTCAAAGTCCCTTTCCGGAAGGGGATCCTGCCAGGGGAAGACCTCTTCCGGCACCTCGGGCCCAAGGTAGAAGGACCGGGGGCCGAGATCGCGGTGGGTGAGCTTAAACCAGGCCCGGGCAAAGGCCCGCTCGAACTCCTCCGGGTTTTCCAGAAACCGCCGGGCGATCTTCTCATAGACGGGATCGTAGCGCAGGGCAAGATCCGTGGTGAGCATGAAGGGTTTGTGTTTCTTGTGGGGGTCATGGGCGTCGGGGATGATCTCCGGGGCGTCCTTGGCCACCCACTGGTGTTTCCCGGCCGGGCTCCTGGTGAGCTCCCATTCGTACTTGAAAAGATTGTGCAGGAAATTGATGCCGAACTTTATGGGGGTTACGGTCCAGGCCCCTTCGAGACCGCTGGTGAAGGTGTCCGGCCCCTTTCCGGTGCGGTAGTGATAGCGCCAGCCCAGGCCCTGTTCCTCAAGCTCGGCCTCTTCCGGCTCCGGTCCCAGATATTCCTCTCCGGCGGCCCCGTGGCATTTCCCGAAGCTGTGGCCTCCGGCGATGAGGGCCACGGTCTCCTCGTCGTTCATGCCCATGCGGGCGAAGATAGCCCGGATCTCCCGGGCCGCGGCCTTCGGATCGGGGTTGCCCCCCGGCCCCTCGGGGTTCACGTAGATGAGCCCCATCTGGGTGGCGGAAAGAGGGTCCTCGATGCCCTTCTCCCGCTTCCGGGCTTCGTCCGAAAGCCACTCGCTTTCCGAGCCCCAGTAGGTGATCTCGTCACGCTCCCAGGCATCCGGCCGCCCCCCGGCAAAACCTATAAGCCTTACGCCCATGGATTCCAGGGCCACGTTTCCGGCCAGAATCAGGAGATCGGCCCAGGAAAGCCGCCTTCCGTATTTTTTCTTGATGGGCCAGAGAAGACGCATGGCCTTGTCCAGGTTCACGTTGTCCGGCCAGCTGTTTCGCGGGGCCAGACGCATGTAGGCCCCCCGGGCCCCGCCCCGGCCGTCAAAGAGCCGATAGGAACCGGCGCTGTGCCAGGCCAGGCGCACGAAAAGCGGCCCGTAGTGGCCGAAATCCGCCGGCCACCATTCCTGAGAGTCGGTCATGAGCCGTCGTAGATCCTCCTTCACCGCCTCGAGATCCAGTTTCCTGAACTCCTCGGCGTAGTCGAATTTTTCACCGTAAGGGTTGGAACGGGCCTCGTTCCGCCTCAGGGGAGAAAGATTCACCCGGTAGCTCCACCACGAGTCCTTCCTCCTCCCGCCACCGGTCAGGGGCTTTTTGGTTTTCTCTTCCATGGAAACCTCCTTGAATTAGAT
>NZ_WFVX01000003.1:0-3397 GCF_015491435.1 Thermosulfurimonas sp. | reverse complement strand
GGGGAAGGGGTTCCCTCCGCCGCTGGATCTCCTCCTTCTCCCCCCTTCCGACCGGACGGGGCCCAACAAGAGCGACCTGGAGGCCCTGGGGCGAACCCTGGAGGAAAAACTGCGGGAATTCGGGGTGGAGGGTAAGGTCTGCGGCATCAATCCCGGCCCGGTGATCACCGTTTACGAATTCAAACCCGCCCCGGGGATAAAGATCAACCGCATCGTTTCCCTGGCCGATGACCTGGCCCTGGGTCTTTCGGCCGAAAGCGTGCGCATCGTGGCCCCCATTCCCGGAAAGGACGTGGTGGGGATCGAGGTCTCCAATCCCCGCCGGGAGACGGTCTATCTGCGCGAAATCCTGGAGAGCGAAGCCTTTCGTAAGTCTCGCTCCCCGCTTACCCTGGCCCTGGGCAAGGACCAATCCGGCCATCCGGTGGTGGCGGATCTGGCCCGGATGCCCCATCTCCTCATCGCCGGGGCCACCGGAACCGGAAAGAGTGTCTTCATCCATTCGGTCATCCTGAGTCTCATCTATAAGAACACCCCGGAGCGGGTTCGCTTCCTGCTCATCGATCCCAAACGCATCGAACTTTCCACCTATGAGGGCATTCCCTATCTCCTGCATCCGGTGGTCCTGGAACCCAAGCTGGCCACCCGGGCCCTGCGCTGGGCGGTGGAGGAGATGGAACGGCGCTATACCCTGCTCGAGGAAAGCCGGGCCCGCAATCTGGACACTTACAACCGCCAGGCCGAGGAAAAATTACCCTATATCGTGATCATCATCGACGAACTAGCGGATCTCATGGTGGTATCCTCCAAGGAGGTGGAGACCCTTCTCACCCGTCTGGCTCAGATGGCCCGAGCCTCGGGGATCCACCTGTTGCTGGCCACCCAGCGTCCTTCGGTGGATGTGATCACCGGGCTGATCAAGGCCAACTTCCCGGCCCGTCTCTCCTTCCAGGTCTCCTCCCGCACCGATTCCCGAACCATCCTGGACGTTCAGGGAGCCGAGCGTCTCCTGGGAGCCGGAGACATGCTCTTTCTTCCTCCCGGGGCCTCCAAACTTCGGCGTATTCACGCCCCCTATGTCTCCGAATCCGAGGTTCAGCAGGTGGTAGAATACCTCCGGGCCCAGGGTGCACCGGAATATCTGGCCGACTTCGAAGCCTTACCCGAGGGAGAGGAAGGGCCGGAGCAGGATCTCGAAGAGGAGGATGAACTTTATCGCCAGGCGGTGGAAATCGCGGTTCAGCAGGGTAAAATTTCGGTCTCCATGCTACAGAGGCGCCTGCGCATAGGGTATAATCGGGCCGCCAGGCTCGTAGAACGTATGGAAAAGGAGGGTATCGTTGGTCCGAGCGATGGTGTACGTCCTCGCCCTGTTCTTTTGGGCCGTAAGCCTTAAGGCCGAACCGATCCTCCCGGAGGTGGTCCTTCACCGGGTGGAGGACTTTTACCTCCGCACGCAGACCCTTTCCGGGGCCTTCACCCAGGAAGTCTATTGGCGCAAAAAGCTCGAGGTGGAAACCTCCGGAGGGCGATTCTGGTTCTCCAAACCCGATCTCCTGCGCTGGGAGTACGATTATCCGGAAAAACTGGTTATCGTTTCCGACGGAAAAAGGGTCTATTATTACTCTCAGCCCGATGCGCAGGTCTTCGTTTTCGACCCCCGGAGGGCCTTCTCCCGCCTGGTCCTGGCCCTGCTCTCGGGAAAGGCCCGTCTGAGCCAAAATTTTCGCCTTCTCTCCGGGGCCCCGGCGGAGAGAGGATTCTATTTCCTGGAACTCAAGCCCCGGGGGGATCAGAGCGTCTCCCGGGTCAAACTCAAGGTAGAACTGAGCACAGGTGAAATAAGGGAAATCTGGTCCTGGGATCCTCTGGGAAATCTTACCCATCTCGTCCTCAAGGACCTGAGGATCAATCCCAGGATCGATCCCCAGAGGTTCGTCTTCAGGATTCCCAAGGGGGTGGAGGTCATCCAGGAAAAGGAAGGAGGTTCCTGAAAATGGAAAGAGAGAAACTTCAGGCCGAGATACGAAAGCTGGCCCGGGATCGTAAGGCCCTCATTCTGGCCCACAATTATCAGCCCCCGGAGATCCAGGATATCGCCGATCTGGTGGGGGATTCCCTGGAACTTTCCCTCAAGGCCTCCCGGACCGATGCGGAGGTGATCGTCTTCTGCGGGGTGCTTTTCATGGCCGAGACCGCCCACATCGTTTCCCCGGAAAAGATCGTCCTTTTTCCGGCTCCTCAGGCCTGCTGTGCCATGGCCAGCATGGTATCCCCGGAGGATGTCCGGGCTCTCCGGGAGGCCCATCCCGGCGCCCCGGTGGTCACCTATGTAAATTCCTACGCCGAGGTCAAGGCCGAAAGCGACATCTGCTGCACCTCGGCCAACGTGGTACGGGTCATCGCCAGTCTTCCGGAAAAGGAGATCATCTGCCTTCCGGATCGTAACCTGGCCCTCTATGCCCAACGTCATTTTCCGGAAAAGCGCATTATCTATCACGAGGGATTCTGCCCCTTTCACGACGTGCTCTCTCCGGAGGATGTAAAACGGGCCCGCGAGGCCCATCCCGAGGCCCTTTTCATCGCCCATCCCGAATGTCGGCCCGAGGTCATAGACCTTGCCGATCACGTGGCCTCCACCAGCGGCATGCTTCGCTTCTGTCGCGAGTCCACCCATCGGGAATTCATTATCGGGACCGAGGTGGGGCTGCTTTATCCCCTGCGGAAACAGAATCCGGACAAAAAGTTCTATCCCGCTTCGGAAAAGATGATCTGTGAATCCATGAAATTGACCACCCTGGAGCTGGTCTATCAGGCCCTGGAGAACCTGGAGCCCCGGGTGGTGGTTCCGGAGGAGGTCCGGGTGCGGGCCCTTCGGGCGGTAAAACGGATGCTTGAGATCCCCAGGGGGTAAAGCCTTGAGCGAGACCCTCAAACTTTTCGCCCAACGGGCGGAAAAATTCTTCCGCGAAGCCCTCCGCCATTTCGAGGAGGGGGATCTGGAGCTTTCCGCCTTCTTTGCCGAACAGAGCGCTCAGCTTCTCCTTAAAACCTATCTCCTCAAACACACCGGCACCTTTCCCCAGACTCATAATCTGCACCGTCTTTTTCGGGAAGCCGCTAAAGTGGACGCTACCTGGGAGACTTTCTACCGGGATAGAGTTTCGGTGGTGGACGACCTTTATCAGGCCTATTTCACCTCCCGTTATCTTCCCTTTGAATTCGAAAAGGAAGCCGTGATCCGCATGCTTGAATTCCTGAAAGACCTCCGGAGGCGCCTGGGTGGATCTCCATCTTGAACCCTATATCGAAACCGTACGGGAACTTAAACCCTATTTTGAAAACTGGGAGGAAATCCTGCGCGAGTTTTTGCGGCTATGGATTTCTAAAGGATATC
>NZ_WFVX01000002.1:0-9307 GCF_015491435.1 Thermosulfurimonas sp. | reverse complement strand
GGTGGTAACGATCTTGACCCCCGGGGGAAGAGCGGGTTTGATCTCCTTCAGGCGTTCCTTCACCCGGCGGATGACATTAAGGGCGTTTTCCCCGTACCGCATGACCACGATTCCACCCACCACCTCGCCTTTCCCGTCCAGTTCGGCTGCTCCCCGGCGCAGGGCGGTGCCGAGCCGGACTTCAGCCACATCTTTAAGTCGAATCGGAGTCCCGGTGCGGGGATCGTTGGCCACCACGATATTTTGTAGATCCCTGAGGCTGCGAACGTAGCCCCGCCCCCGGATAAAGAATTCCCGGCCCGAGATTTCCAGTATCCGTCCCCCTACCTCCTGGTTGCTCTGTCGCACCGCCCGGACTATCTCCGGAAGGGAAAGACCATGGGCGTAGAGTTTTACCGGATCGAGCAGGATCTGATATTCCTTGACGTAACCCCCCACACTGGCCACCTCGGCCACCCCGGGGACCGCCTCCAGCCAGTACTTGAGATAGAAGTCCTGGAAGGAGCGCAGCTCGGCCAGATCGTGGCGGCCGCTTTCATCCACCAGAGCATACTCGAAGACCCAGCCCACTCCGGTGGCGTCCGGCCCCAGGGTTACCCGGACCTCCGAGGGCAGACTCCCTTTGACCCGGTCCAGATATTCCAGGACCCGGCTTCGGGCCCAGTAGAGGTCGGTTCCGTCCTGAAAGAGGATGTAGATGAAGGCCTGCCCGAAATAGGAATAGCCCCTTACGGTCTTTACCCGGGGGACGGAGACCAGGGCCGAGACCAGGGGATAGGTAACCTGATCCTCCATAAGATCGGGGCTGGCTCCGGGCCATTCGGCCACCAGGATTACCTGCACATCGGAAAGATCGGGTATGGCATCCAGAGGCACCCTTTTCAGGGCCCAGAGAGAGGCGGTGAGAAGGAAAGCGGTGAGGATGAGGACCAGAAAGGGATTTCGCCCGGAGACCTCAATGATGCGCGTGATCACCTTGGCTGCCTCCGAAACTCTTCAGGGCCGCTTTAAGCCTGGATTCGGCATCGATCAGGAAATTGGCCGAAACCACTACCTCTTCCCCGGGGTGCAGACCGGAAAGAACGATCCGCTGATGTCCCACCCGGCGTCCCACCTTTACCATGCGGGGTTCGAAGGTGCCCGGACCCTTACGCACGAAGACGTAATAGTGGCGTCCTCCGTAAATAAGGGCCTCGTCGGGGATGACCATCCGCATCCCCAGCGGGACCCGCACCCGCACCTCGGCCCAGGCCCCGGGGCGGAGGACCATCCGGGGGTTGGCCAGACTCAGGCGCACCCGGAAGACCCGGAGTTTTTCCTCCACCCAGGGATAAATTTCCTCGATGCGGGCCTGGAATTTGTGCTCGGTGCCCGGGACGAGTACCTCCACCGGCAGGCCCACCCGTAAGAGAGGGGCCTCGGTTTCGTAAAAATCGGCCTCTATCCAGACCCGGGAAAGATCCGCCAGACGGTAAAGGACCGAGGCCGGGGTAATGCGTTTCCCGGGAAAGACCCTTTTTTCCACCACGAAACCGGATACCGGACTGGGCACGGGAAAGGCCCGGACCGGTTTCCCGGTGGAACGGATCTGCTGTAAGGTTTGTCGGGAGAGCCCCCAGAGAAGAAGCCGTTCCTCCGCGGCCCGGGCCGTTCTGCGGGCCAGAGCCAGGGCTCCGGAGGCCCCCTGAGATTTGAGATTCCGGGCCCAGGTGAGGGAACGCAGGAATTCCTCCTCGGTGGAGAGCACCTCCGGGGAATACAGGGTGAAGAGCGGAGCGCCCTTTTTTACCCAAATCCCTTCCTGATCCACATATACCCTTTCCACCCATCCCGAAACCCGGGTATGGACTTCGTAGATCCGGGTCTCGTCGTAGGTCACGCGGGCCGGAGCCCGAAGTTCCAGGACCACCTGGCGGTGGACCACCGGAGCGGTGCGCACCCCGATGAGCTGCTGTCTTTCCGGAGAGATCTGAACTGGCACCAGACCCAGGCCACGGGAGGAAGGGGCAGGTCGGTGGGGCTGGGCGGTGGCCTCCTTTACCGGCACCAGATCCATGCCACAGATGGGACATTTTCCCGGGTGATCGGAACGGTAACTGGGATGCATGGGACAGGTATAGATGGTCTTGGCGGAGAGGTTGAAGGCCGCCGGGCCGAGGAAAAGCCATCCGGCTAGGAACAGGGCCGCGATCCTCACGGGATACCTCCTTGAGGCCCGGGGAGTTCCGGGACCAGGGTCCTCCCCAGAAGGGCCTGGATTCCGGCCAGGGCCGCCAGATAATTGACCCGATGCCGACACAGGGATAAACGGTGTTCCAGGAGGCGTCGAGCCCGCTCCAGGACGTTCAGAAAATCCAGTTTCCCGGTGAGATAATAAGTTCGGGCTGAATCCAGATCGGCCTGGTCCTGCGGAAGGATCTCTTTTTCGTAGAGCCGAACGAGTTCGGCCTCGGTTCGAGCCTGATAGAGGAACCCCTGCAGGCGATAACGCAGATCGGCTTTCACATCCTCTAGGTTTTCGCCGGCTGCCAGGGCCTCGTCCTTTTCGGCCCGGGCCAGAAGATCCTGTTTGCGGGAGATGAAAAGGGGGATGCTTATCCCGGCTCCGAATTCGTAAATCTCCGGATAAGTCCCTCGGGAGTACCAGCCGGCGAAGAATTTGGGGTCCGGACGTTTTTCCAGTTCCGCCAGATGGGCCCGAAGCTCCCTCTCCCGAAGATAGAGACGATAAAGGATCACCCGGGGAGCCTGTTCCAGAAAGGCACTCAGGCGTTCTTCCTCGGGAAGGGGGGGAAGCCCGGCCGGAAGCTCCAGTTTCGGAAGCCGGGATACCCGGGTGAAAAGCAACCTCCGACTCAAACGCTCCCGGAGCACCTTCTGTCTTTCCAGATTGCGGGCCACTCTTTCCCTGAGGAGCCCCCTTTCCACCGCGGCCCGCAGGATATCGGCCTGGATTCCGGCTCCGGTTTGATACCTGGAACGGGCACTCTCTTCCAGTTCCCGCAGGATGCCGTCCATTTCCCGCAGGATCTCGGCCTCGCGTTCCAGATAGACCATCTCCAGAGCGCTTTGAACCAGATCCCGCCAGAGCTCCCAGCTCTTTTCCTCCCATTTCAGGCGCAGCTCCTTAGCCTTGAGGGCGGCTATCCTTTCCCGGGTCTTCCTCTTGCCCTTCCAAGGGACGGTCTGTTCGATCTTGATTCCGGCCATACTCATGGGTTCCTCGCCCAGGGTATTGGCCGGAACAGGATCTCCGGCATTACGGACCATGAAGGTAACCCGCGGGTCGGGCAGGGCCCCGGCCGGGGCGATGCGGTTTTCCTGGGCGCGAATCCGGGCCCGCAGGGCCGAAAGCACCGGATGATTCCGGAGAAGGAGCGGGGTTTGAAGCCGAAGAAAGTCGCGCAGGCTTTCCGCCCCGGCGGGAAGGACCAGGAGGAAAAGGAGCAGGAGGGCAAAGAGTCCCTGTTGTACGGCCCGGCGAGGCCGGGAGCCCTTATCTGTGGTGAGCGGAAGGTGGCGGAGCCAGGGACATATCCGGCCCGGGAGGCGTTTTCCGAAAAGGGTCCTCCTGCCGGAGGCGGTGAAGAAAAACCTTCCTTTCGCCCGGGTAAGGGCCACGTAAAGCAGACGTTTCTCCTCCGCCGGGTCCGTATCCGGAAATAGCTCCAAAGGGAGAAGCCCCTCCTCGGCTCCCACCAGGATCACCGCCTCGGCCTCAAGCCCCTTGGCACCGTGGATGGTGAGGAGATTTACCCCCTCCCGGGAAACGGAGATCAGGTCCGCGGTGGAAAGAAACCTCAGCCTGGCGGCCAGTCTCTCCCTTTCCTCCCCGGAGAAGAGGTCCGAAAGAGAGGGTGCGAGAGGCCGAATTTCGGAAAGCACCTCCTCCGGGGTGAGGGTTCCTGCGGCGAGACGGTCGGCGAGCTGGAGCAGTTTCTGCCGCCGCTCCTCGGCCTCCACCTCGGGTTCGGCCACCGGAAGCCCCTCCCGAAGCAGGGTCTCCTTCACCGGAGAAAGGACCGCCCGCAGCCTTGCCAGCACCAGGACCTCGTCCGGGGAGAGCCCCTCCCCGGCCCTCTCCAGATAGACCCCACCGGTCAACTCCGCCACCAGTTTGGCCACACCTATGGCCTCGGCCTTTTCGGAGGGAAAGAACCACCCCCGGATCTCTCCCCCGGCCCGGACCGCCTTAAGGGAGGTGGATCCGGAGAAGAGATCTTCCCGCAGGGATTCGGCTGTAGCGAGGATCCTTTCCGGGACCCGGTAGGAGAGGGCCAGGGTATGGATGCTCAGACCGGGTAACCCCTCCAGAAAGGTCTTCAGGGCCCGGGGATCGGCGCCGCGGAAACCATAAATGGCCTGAGCAGGGTCTCCTACCAGGAAGAGCCCCTCGGCCGGGAAAAGGGAAAGGAAACGGAAGATCTCCGGGGAGAGGTCCTGACATTCGTCGATGAGGACTTGATAGCCCGGGGGAAAAGGGGGCCTTTTTTCGGGCACCGCGAGGAGGAGCCGCAGGTAGTCGTAAAGATCGCTCGCGGAAAGGTAATCCAGATAGGCCTTGCGGAGAGAGGAATAGGCCGGGTGTCCGGAACGAACGGCCTCAAGGAGCTTGCGCGGAGATCCCGAGATTTTGAGCTTTCGGGCCAGGCGCTGGATCAGGTCCGTGGCCTCTTCCTGGGAAAGAAGCCGGGGCGGGGCGTCTGCGGCTTCATAGAGGAGGTCGTAAGCCAGGGAATGAAAGGTCTCCACCCGGGGCCCCGAGATTCCCAGGGCGGAGAGACGTTCGCGCAGCTCGCGGCAGGTCTTTACAGTAAAAGTAAGAAGGAAGATCCTTTCCGGAGGAACTCCCTTCTGCAGGAGATGAAGGACCCGGGCCAGGAGGAGACGGGTCTTTCCGGCCCCGGGACCGGCTATGACCATGGCCGGCCCCGGGGTTTCGGCAGCCCTCTTCTGGAATTCGTCCAGGGGGAAGCCCTCCATGGGAATCTTTATAATCCCGCCCCCGGAGGGGAACAATATCCAATTAAAATTTCCTGAAAAGCTGGAAAAAATAGTCTAAACCTTGTTTCCGTAAATAGGCCTTATATACTTGGGCCCATGGCGCTTTATCATAAGTTGAAGCGACTCATAGGCCGGGCCCTCCATCGGTATGAGATGCTGGCCCCCGGGGATCGGGTTCTGGTGGCTCTTTCCGGAGGGGCGGACAGTCTGGTCCTCACCTATTTTCTGGCCGAATGGCGTCGCAAGGTGCCCTTCGACTACGAATTGCTGGCGGTACATCTGGATATGGGCTTCGACCGGGGCCCGGGGTATCGGCAGGGGCTTTCCGCCCTGGAACGGTTCTGTGAAGAGCTGGGGGTGCCCTTTCGGGTGCTGGATACCGACTGCGCCTCCCAGGCCCTTAAAGCCGCGGAACGAGGGAAACCCTCGCCCTGTTTCGTTTGTTCCTGGCATCGGAGAAAGTATCTTTTCCGGCTGGCCGGGGAGGAAAACTTCAACAAGATCGCTTTCGGGCATCATCGGGATGACCTGGTGGTGACCTTTTTCCTGAATATGTGTTTCCACGGGGAACTCTCCACCATTGTCCCGGTACAGGAGATGTTCGGAGGGCGCCTCTATCTTATCCGTCCCCTTGTTCTGGTGGAAAAGTCCGCCCTCAAGGCCTTTGCCCAGAGGGAAGGGTTTCCGGTGCTGGAGAATCCCTGTCCCTTTTCCGGGGAAACCCGCAGGGTCTTCATGGAACGATGGCTGGAGGAACATCTTTACACCATCAATCCCAAGGTACGGGGCTCGGTGTTTCGGGCCATCTTTAACTGTCGTCCGGAATATCTCCCGCGCTGAATCCCGCTTCCGGGGCCTTTTCGAGGCCGGGGTGTTTGTCCGAAGGAAGGGTTTACTTGAGGGAGAAAGGTTTTAAATTTTAGAGATCGGAAAGTTTAACGGGAGGTGATGGAGATGCCTATTTATGAATTTCGGTGTGACGATTGTGGGGAGCGTTTTGAGAAATTGTGTCTGAGCTCCCGTGACGAGCAAGAGACCCGGTGTCCGCGTTGCGGAAGCCCCCGGGTGCGGCGCGAATTCTCCACCTTTGCCTGTTCGCTGGGAGGCGGTTTCGGGTTCGGGTCCTGCGGTACCGGGGGGCACGGTTTCGGCTTCGGTTGAGCCTGAAGCCGGGAGGGGCGGTCCGTCCCTCGGAAAGGGCGGGGGTATTCCCCGCCTTTTTTATCTTTACCGGTTCGAGAGGGTGAATGCTAACGGAAGTGGTCCATTTTCTGCTTGAGACCATCGGGCGTCTGGGTTATCCGGGGATCTTTCTGCTGATGGCCCTGGAGTCCTCGTTCTTTCCCTTTCCCAGCGAGGTGGTGATCCCTCCGGCGGCTTATCTGGCGGCCCGGGGGGATATGGATCTTTTTCTGGTGATCTTTTCCGGCACCGGGGGGAGTCTGGCCGGGGCCTGGTTCAACTATCTCCTGGCCCTGAAGCTGGGGCGTCCGGCCCTGGGGCATTTTCTGCGCCGTTACGGGGGGTATCTCTTCCTTTCCGAGGCCGCTCTGGTGCGGGTGGAGGAATTTTTCGCCCGTCACGGACATATCTCCACCTTTGTGGGGAGGCTTCTGCCCGGGGTGCGGCAGTATATAAGTCTTCCCGCCGGTCTGGGGCGCATGAATCCCTTCCTTTTTAGCCTTTTCACCCTGCTCGGGGCCGGCATCTGGGTCACGGTTCTGGCCCTTTGCGGTTATTTTCTGGGGAAAAACCAGACCCTTTTACGCCAGGCCCTGCACCGGGCCGGGCTCGGAGCGGTGCTTCTGGCCCTCCTGTGTACGGGCCTTTATCTCTGGTATCACCGCCGGGGCTCAAGGCCCTCCGCCTAGGGCGGTTTATTCCTCGGGGATGTTTATCTTATCCCAGTCGTCGGGAATGGTTTCCAGACGGGCAAGCTGCGGTTCGTGAAGGGGCAGGATGAGATCGGCCATCTTCTTGATCCGCAGGGTCTGTTCGTAGGCCTGATAGGCATCGGTATGGATTCCCGGGGGAATGACTTCCCAGCCCAGGGCCCGCACCTCCCGCGGAGGCCAGTAATTGGTGAAGATGGTACAGACCCCGGTCAGCGCGGCTTTCCCCTTTTCCGTATCCACCAGCACGGTCATCCCTCCGTAGGTATGACCGGGGGTGTGGATCATCCAGATCCCGGGGAGGATCTCCTTATCCTCGGTGAGTTTGACGAATTGTCCGGCCTGGTCCAGTTCCTCCACGAAATCCGCGGCGTAGCGAAAATCCAGCGGATGGGGCTCATAGAGGCTTTTAAACTCCAGTTCATGGGCATAGAAGACCGCGTTGACACACTTGAAGTCGTTTTCGCAGTGGTCGTTATGGAGATGGGTGTGGAGCACGATATCGATGTCTTTGGGGGCCAGGCCGTAACGAGCCAGGGCCTCCTCGAAACGCCAGATCTTGGCTCCCAGGGCCTTCTCCCGGGCTTCGGTAATCACCGGGCCGAGGTATCCGGTATCCACCAGGACTACTTTATCTCCTCCCTCGATCAGCCATCCACACACCGGAACGTGGATCTCGCGACCGTAACCGTGCTGATAGGTCATCATACCCTGGTCGAAGATCTTGCTTCCCAGGACCAGGGGATGGATGCGATAGAGGGCCATCTTCCTCCTCCTGCAAATTTTGTTGAGTCCAATTTACTTTTATAAGACCCTCCCTCCCTTAAGTCAAAGGGAGCCCGCCGGGACCAAATACCCTCCGGACAGGGCACTTCATTTTACTTTATTATCGGGCCCATAATTGCACTTACGATCTTGCTATTTCTTACAAAATCTATCTCAACCTTCTTTTTTTCCTTTAAATGTAAATACTTGACATGATTTGGCTTATTATCATATCATAGTTCAAAAAAGGAGGAGATCGGGTATGAGACGATTTATTTGGTTATTGATATTTCTATTCCTGGGGGTCGGGGTAGTCCGGGCGGCTACGGTATCCAGGGTTCGTCTGGGGGTGCTGGCCAAACGGGGCACAGCCATCGCCAAGAAGAAATGGGGGCCTCTGGCTCAATATCTCTCGGAAGAGACCGGTATCCGGGTGATTCTCATTCCCCTTTCTTTCGATGGTATCGAGCCCGCGGTGAAGAATCGGAAGATAGATTACCTCCTGGCCAATCCCGCCTTCTATGTTCGTTTGCGCCAGAAATACGGCATCTATGCCCTGGCCACCATGCTGAACCGCCGCCAGGGTAAGGCCCTGGATCGTTTCGGAGGGGTGATCTTTGTGCGGGCCGATAGCCCCATTCGCGATCTCTCCCAGTTGCGCGGGAAGAAATTTATGGTGGTCAAGTTCTCCTCCTTTGGCGGCGCCTATATGGCCTTTCGGCTGCTCCTGGAACAGGGGATCAATCCCTTCCGAGAACTGCACCTGGTGGAGGGCTATACCCACGATAATGTGGTCTTTTCGGTTTTGAAGGGGCGTGTGGACGCAGGTACCGTGCGTTCGGACACCCTGGAGCGAATGGAAGCCGAGGGCAAGATCAAGATGGCCGACTTCCGGGTGTTGCATCCGATAAACGACGGTTTTCCTTTTGTGCATTCCACCCGTCTCTATCCGGAATGGCCCTTTGCGGCTCTACCGCACACCTCTAAGGAGATCAATCTACGGATCAAAAAGGCCCTCCTCGGGCTCAAGAAGGACCACCCCGCGGCCCGGGCCGCCCGAATCGCCGGCTGGGTGGAGCCTCTGGATTACACCCCCGTAGCCGAGTGTCTGCGGGTGGTGGATCGGGTGCGTTTGCAGCCTTAGAGCCTGATAGGAGGTAAACATGGCGGTGAAAAAACTGGGTAAATGTCGTTTGCCCCTTTCGGTACGGGTCCTTATTCCCATCATCGTTCTGCTGATGCTTCTGGCCGGAATAAGGATAGGGCAGATCTACCGGGACACCCGGCGGGAAAAGCAGAGGTTAAAGCAAAAGATTATTGCGGACCAGGACAATTTTCAGAAACTGGCCCAGAAGGTGGCCCGCGAGAACCTGACCCTGGCTCTGACCATCGCGGCCATTCCGGATGTTCAGGAATCCATAGCCCTGGAGGACCGGGAACGCCTCCTGGGGGTGATCAAACCCCTTCTGGCCCGGATTCAGCGCTACAGTCCCTATCCCCTGAAGGTACATTTCCATCTTCCGCCGGGGGTGAGTTTTCTCCGGGTCTGGAAGCCCAACAAATACGGAGACGACATCAGCGGGTTCCGGAAGACGGTGGTGAGGGTGCTTTCCACCGGACAGCCGGTTTACGGCATCGAGCCGGGT
>NZ_WFVX01000001.1:0-4067 GCF_015491435.1 Thermosulfurimonas sp. | reverse complement strand
GTTCCCTGGAGTTCGGCCGGAGGGGGATCCTCGCCCGGAGAACAAAAAACGTCCCATCCCAGTTTCTCCCGCCCCTCCAGAACCCTTCCCCATCCCGAAAGAGGTTCTTCCTTTTTTTCCAGCGGAGGGGTACCTTCCTCCTCCTTCGCTTCGGATTCCACGGGAAGAAGAGAACGGCTTTTAAGATAGAGAAGATAGGAGGTGAGATGGAGGAATTCCGAGGCCCGGTCCAGCCCCTGGGACAAAAACTGATCCAGCCGGGCCAGATAGGAGCGGGTCAGAAGAGACAGGTCCAGCTCCAGGACCTCCAGAGGGCGAGCCTTTACCCTTTCCAGCAGATTTCGATCCAGTTCCAGGGGTTCCAAAGGCGGCATCTTGACCTAGGTCAAATCGTACTTACTGGGTCTTATGTTAAAGCAAGGGGAGAAAATCTGTAAAGGAGGGGGATGGGTATGAGAAAAGGTCTTTTAAAATGGGGTTTAGTTTTAGTGGCTCTGGTTCTCTGGCCCCTGGGGGCCCAGGCCAGGCCCTCCAAGTGTGAGGAATGTCACCTCAAGGTTACTCCCGGAATCGTAAAGGATTTCCACCGCTCCAAGATGTCCAAGGTGCTGGCCTGTTACAGCTGTCACGGCAAGGACCACATGAGCGCGGACGACGTGGAGAAGGCCAAGCTACCCACCATCGAGACCTGTAAACGGTGTCATCCCAAACAGGCCCGGCAGTACATGGCCGGCAAGCACTTTCTGGGATGGGTGGCCATGGAAGCCATGCCCACCACCCACATGCAGCCCGGTCCGGTGGTCAAGGGGCGCAAGGGCTGCGGAGGGTGCCACTCTCTGGGGGCCACCCGTGAGGCCAAGAAAAACCCCGATTACCCCAAGTACGCCATGGATTGCCAGAACTGCCACACCCGCCATGCCTTCTCGGTCAAGGAGGCCCGGGAACCCGAGGCCTGCATGACCTGTCACATGGGGTTTGATCATCCGCAATGGGAGATGTGGTCCACCTCCAAGCACGGGGCCGTCTATCGGATAGACCGCATGCTCGGACGCCCTCTTGAGGATCGCCGCGGCCCCCGATGCCAGACCTGTCATATGCCCAACGGCGACCACCGGGTGATGACCGCCTGGGGGTTCCTGGGGTTGCGTGTGCCGGAGGATGACAAAGAATGGTGGCAATATCGGGTAACCATCCTCAAGGCCCTGCATGTCCTTACCCCGGACGGAAAGTTCACCAAGCGTCTGGAGGTGGTCAAGGCCGGAAAGGTGGCCCGTCTCAGCAAGGAGGAATGGCAGGCGGAAAGGGATCGCATGCTCAAGATCTGCTCCCAGTGCCACAACACCAATTTTGCCCGGGAACAGCTCCAGCAGGCGGATCAGATGCTTAAGGCCGCAGACAAACTTATGGCCGAGGCCATAGAGACCGTGGCGGACCTGGCCCGCGAGGGGATCATCAAACACCCGGATGGTAATCCCTATCCGGATCTCCTCCGCTTCTACGAAACCCCCTACCCCATCGAGCAGAAGCTCTATCTCATGTTCATGGAGTATCGCATGCGCACCTTCCAGGGGGCCTTCCACATGAATCCGGATTACTCTCACTGGTATGGATGGGCCAAGATGAAGGAAACCCTGGCGGAGATAAAGTCCATGGCCCGCGAGATGAGGAAGGAAGCCGGAAAGTAAATTCTTCCTTCGGGGAGGGGGGTACCCCCTCCCCACCCTCATTGACACCCGGAAGGTCGAAAGTTAATCTCCAAGGTGTGAAGTTATTGATCCTCACCACTAGGAATTGCCCCTCACGGAAGGTTCTTCCCGCATTGGTGAAAGAGGCCCTTTCCGAACTCGGTCTATCTCTGGAGGTAGAAGAAAGGCTTGTTTCCACCCCGGAAGAGGCCCGATCTTTAAGGTTTTACGGGTCGCCCTCCCTTAAGCTTGACGGTAAGGACCTTGAGCCCGGAGCCGATGAGACCAAAGAGCCCGGTCTGGGCTGAAGGTTATATCTCCTCCCCGGGAAGGGAATGAAACCCTGGCCGGATAAGGAGACCCTTAAGGCGTGGATGACGCGGCTGGTCGGCTCTCGGCTATCTGGTGCACCTTCTTGAAGCACCGGTTCATAATTACCTGCAGACCGGCCTTACGGGCTATCCCTGCCGCCTCCTCGCTTACGATTCCCTCCTGAAGCCAGAGTACCCGGGCCCCCACCTTTACGGCCTCCTCCGCCACAGGGGGTACCTGATCCGGGCGCCGAAACACGATCACCACTTCCGGGCGTTTTTCCTCGGGGATGGAGAGGAGGGAGGGATAACAGACCTGTCCCAGGATCTCCTTCTGGCCGGGATTAACCGGAACCACCTCAAAACCGTGTTCCAGAAGGTACTTCATCACCTGGTGGCTGGGCCTTTCGGGCTTGGGGCTGGCTCCTACGATGGCCAGGCGTCGATATTTACGCACTATCTCCAGGGCTTCGGGCTCCAGCCGGGAATAATCGGGAAGCTCGCAACTGGTGACCGCGGCCAAATCGACCCCCTTTTAGCCGTATTTTACGATGCGGGCAAAGGTCTCCGGATCCAGCGAGGCTCCGCCCACCAGGGCCCCATCCACATCGGGCTGGGCCATGAGAGAGGCGATGTTCTCGGGTTTAACGCTTCCTCCGTAAAGGATCCGGACCTCTGCGGCCCGGTCGTTCCCGAAAAGGTCCCCTAAAAGACCCCGGATGTAGGCGTGGGCCTCCTGAGCCGTCTCCGGCGTGGCCGTCCTTCCGGTGCCGATGGCCCAGACCGGCTCATAGGCGATGACCAGCCCCTGAAGCTCCCCGGCGGAAAAACCGGAGAGCGCCGATCGAACCTGGGTTTCCAGAACCTCCATGGTCCGGCCGGCCTCCCTCTCCTCCAGGGTCTCCCCCACGCATAGGATGGGCTTCAAGCCGGCCGAAAGCACCCCGGAAAGCCTCTGCCGGATCATCTCGTCGGTCTCTCCGAAGATATGTCTTCTTTCGGAATGTCCGAGAATTACATAGGCTACGCCACACTCCTTGAGCATCAAGGGAGAGATCTCCCCGGTGAAGGCCCCGGATTCCGCCCAGTGCGCATTCTGCGCTCCCAGCCGGATATGAGTTCCGGCCAGCTCCTGACCGGCCATATAGAGCGCGGTGAAGGGAGGCGCGACCATAATCTCTCGATCCTCCACCCCGGCTACCAGCTCCCTGAATCGACGAAGATAGGCCAGGGTTTCGGATACGGTTTTGTGCATCTTCCAGTTACCCGCTATAAGGGGCTTGCGCATATCCACCTCCTCCCGGAACCCTTAATGGGATCACCTTAGAACAAATCCCTGCTCTTGCCAAGAGCCAACCCTGGTGCGGGAGGGGGGACTCGAACCCCCACGGGGACTTACCCCAGCGGATCCTAAGTCCGCAGCGTCTGCCTATTCCGCCACTCCCGCCCGATGACGACCCTGTCGTAAGTAGGAAAAAAGGCTTCAGGCTAATAATCCGTCCGGAAACTTAATATTGTTTGGGTTTGGACCAAAAGTCAAGATTGGAAGGGCTCGCCTCCGGTATTTCCAAAGGATATTTCCGGTGGTAAAAGCAAGGAAGATTCCGGAGGGAAAAATGGCCCGCAAGGCAAGACGGATCCATTCCCCAGATGGGCTAAGATGAATATCCACGACTATACCGTCCTCCTGCGCTCGCTGGACCGAAAGGCCCTGAAACTGGTAGGCACCGCCATAGGTGTATATTATTTGAGCGTATTCATTTATGCTCTCCGATGGAAGCTGGTGCTGGAGGAGATGGGCAGAAACATCCCCCTTTCCGACCTGGTCAGGATTAATCTGTCCTCAATTTTTGTGAATAATATAACCCCCATGAGTCGTAGCGGAGGAGAAGTGTTGAGAATAACCTGGCTTTCTAAAAAATATAAAGTACCGATAATCTTATCCAGTATCAGTATTGTCTATGAAAGATTTTCTGAAATAATACCCATATTAATTCTCACTTTAATAAGTATTTCTTACTTTACCGCTAATATTATTCTGTTTATATTGTCTCTTTCTCTAATTATGGTC